>JBAUTA010000745.1:0-6547 GCA_049581985.1 Kovacikia sp. | reverse complement strand
GGTATGGGGTGGGGTGGAATTGCCCCTGATCCCTATTCCTACTTAAGTTTGGTGATTTTAATGCCTATCGATTGTCTCAAACATTGAGTCATTGCGGTGAATGGCCCAGTAAATGTTTAGTTGCATTGCGACTCCGTAAAGATGCTGCAAAGCCCTACTGGGTCTTGATTAAGGCAGCTTGAGATGGAGGGATTGCCTGGTTAACTTTTAATGATTCTTGATGCTTCGCAACAGTTTGGAAAATTTGCCCAAACCAGGCTCTGGGTATCCTTTTTGAGCAAAGTCTGTTTAATCTTTGGGGGTAATGTCAAAGGCTTGCGCTCAATCTGCTGGGTATGGCGTTTACCAATTATGCAAAACACAGATGAACATTCGCACAGTGTCAGCTCGACAATCTTATGTTCGTTGAAAATCCTCTCCCCGATGTCATCTTCAAAGCAGTGAGCCACAATAGGTTGAAACGCTCTGTCTGCCCCCCATGCCTCCAACGCCAGATCCAACGCCAGAACCTAAACCAGAGAAGGATCATTCCGATTCTGGTTCCCTATCGTCTCAGGCAAATCAAGTACAACGCCAGTTTGTCCAGCCAGCGGTGCAGGCATTGATCCAATGGAGTCCGTTGGGAGGCAGTGTGGGGTTATTTGTCCATTTTCTTGTACAGCAAGAATGGATGTTGACCCTCCTCACCTTTCCCGTCCTGATTGTGACGACAATCTGGGCGAAATATACCGAGGGATTTTTAACGCGCTTGGGGGAAGTTGCCAGCGATCGCGGCAGGCAGGATGTGGAATCGCTCGGCACCTGGATGGGCAACCTGGATCAGGCGCTCCGCTGGCAGTTGGCGAAACCGGAAGCAAAGTATTTGCAATGTCAGGCGCGTGAATGTTTCTACACCGACGTCGAAGGCTATAAACAACCCGATGACATCAAGATTCCATTATTGGAGGAAGTCTTTGTCCCGCTGGAGTTGAGTGGCGACTTTAGCCTCAATCCCAGAGGGGATGTGATGCCGATACAGATGGGTTCTCGCCGTTCAGGGATGGATCACATACTGGAAAAACAGATGAAGCAGGGAAGCCTGACTATCTGGGATTTGCTCGCACGGGCACGCAAAGAACCTGCCTACGCCCGATTGGCAATTTTGGCGTGGGGCGGATATGGCAAAACTACCCTCCTGCGCCACATCACTTACACCTATGCGAAACATCGCTATCGTCGCTATCACGCTCCTAAACTGGTTCCCATCCTGCTCTATTTGCGGAAATGGCGGGAGCTTCTAGCGCAAGCAAATGCCCCTAGCCTGCCAGACTTAATTACCCAACACCATATCCCAGATCTGCCGGGTGGTAAGCAACTTGCTCTGCCGCCCAACTGGGCAGATAGCCTGCTCAAACGAGGGGATGCCCTGGTCATGCTAGACGGATTTGATGAGGTGACGGAAGACCAGCGGCAAGCCGTCAGCCAATGGATTAGCCAGCAGATGCGGGACTATGGTAGTTCGCTCTTTATCCTCACCTCCCGTCCGGGGGGCTATAAGGACTACAAAGCTGCCGAGAAACCCCACCGCAATCTGTTTGTTAAGCCTTTCAACCCTGACCAATGGCAAGCTTTTATCCGCAAGTGGTATGTCTGCCAGGAGCGCCATAGCCGCAGTGGGAGCGATCGCAATCTTGCTACGGTCACTGCCCTTGCGGAGCAGCGGGCAACCGACCTGATCCAGCAGATCCTTCAACGGGAGGAACTGAGTGCGATGGCAACCAATCCCCTGCTGTTGAACATGATTGCCACCTTTCACCGCTTTTATCCTGGCAGTGAACTGCCCCGCCGTCGCACTGAACTCTACCAGGCTATCTGCCAACTCCAACTGGGCGGTCGCCCCGAATATAAACGGATTCCCATGCCGCTGTCTGCCAGCGATAGTCAGGCAGTGTTGCAGTATGTGGCTCTGGCAATGGTTCACTACAATAAGCCTACAGTTCGCCGCAAACCGTTAGCCGATCTGATCCAGAAATGTCTGACCCAACTGGAAGCGGAGATTGCCCCATTGACGTTTCTGGATCAGATTGTCAAAGTCAGTGAATTACTGGTTGAGCGGGAACCCGAGGAATACGAATTTGCCCACCTCAGCTTCCAGGGCTATTTGGCGGCGGCTCAAATCAAGAAACTGAACCGGGAAGACCTGTTGCTGCAAAACTGGGATAAATCCTGGTGGCGGGAAACAATTCTGCTCTACGCGGCTCAGGTTAATCCGACCAATTTATTGCGGGAATTGAGTAACCGGGGAGCCGCTGACCTGGCCTGGCGTTGCTTACAGGAGTCCCCTCGCAGAGATGATCCCAGCCTGGAAGCAGAGTTGCGACCCGTTGCAGCGAGAGTGCAGGATTTACGCTACCAAGCCCTGGAGAACTACCTGAAAAATGGACAGTGGGAAAAGGCGGATCAGGAAACCTACCGCCTGATGATTACCACGGTAGGCAAGGAGGATGGACAATGGTTTGAGCCAGAAGACCTGCTGACTTTTCCCTGCGAGGAACTCCGCGCCATTGATGGGCTGTGGGTGCAGTACAGCAACGGGCAATTTGGCTTTAGTGTGCAAAAAGAAATCTATCTGAAATGCGGCGGCATCCCCGATGGCAAGTATGATAAAGAGACGTGGGATCAGTTCTGCCACACCACCGGATGGAAAGTGAACGACCAGAGGGTCTCTGCAACCTATAACACCTCAGCCCCACCGGGACACCTTCCGCGGGGCGGTGCGTTTCGTTGGGTTTTTGGGCGGGTGTTCTCTTCTCTCGCATCCAGACTTGTAAAGTGTAACCTGTAGGTATTTTAGACGTTCCTAAAGATTTATTGCAGCCGTTCCAGGCTACGAAGAATCAGGCTTTCGGCGATCGGTTACCTGGCACCCCACTGTACATTCGCCGCCGTTATTGCCCTTGGCTCTTCCGTAGGGTTTTCAGGTGGCCTGTTAAATTGGGCACTCGCAATCCTTGGGTCAAAGCAATTTGCCAGAATAAATTTCTCTGCCGTCTGCCGAATGCTTTCCATCGGTGCTTCCCAATCATCCCACAGGGATTTTTGCCCCGGACTTTGCTTGCCTGCCTTTCCCTTGACCCGGATTCCGGCCAGCAATTTGCTGCCCCAACGGTTTTTCTTTTCCGACTTCGGTTGGGGTTTGTACTTCTTGCAAAACTTGCGGTAGGCTGCCGCACAGATTTCCAGCGTTGCGCCTAAGGCCAAAAATGCTGGATGCCATTGCGAAATACCATCATCCGTCAAACGATCATAGGTTCCATAGTTGCTGAAATCATAAAACCAGCCCTGCTGCATATTCGCTGCCTTTGGGTTGCCGTGAATATAGCGCAGGGTATTTAATGCCCGCCGCCTATCCGTATTGGCAAATCCCGTACTGTGATACCGTTTCTCCCAAAAGTGTCCTGTCCGGTTTAGCATCCGGTTAAAGCACATGGCGGTATACCAGTTGAGCCAGTGCATGATCTTGGGCAGATCCCTCGGTTGCTTTGGTTCCAGCAGATAATGGACATGGTTGCTCATGATGCACAACCCATAGAGCTTAAATTCATACTTCTGCTGGCATTGCCTGATGGCGTAGAGCAGCACTTCCCGACATTCAAATCGGGTCAGGCAAAACGCCCGGTTATTGCAACGGACGGTGATGTGATAGCAAAATCCACTGTTCAGTTCCCGTGGCTTACGAGGCATAATTCTCTCCCAGAGTAGCTCCTCTAGATCTACCCCTTGAGTATCTCTATCTCCAAATAGGACGATCGACCAAATCTTTGTCTATTCTATTAATCGAAGTTGTTATTGATTAATCGGTCCGATCGGTTGCAGTCTAACTATGGCAGGACACAGTAAGTGGGCGAACATCAAACGCCAGAAAGCAAGAGTTGATGCGGTTAAGGGCAAGGTTTTTACCAAAATCTCGCGGGAGATTATTGTTGCAGCCCGCAGTGGGGTGCCCGACCCGGAGGGTAACTTCCAGTTGCGAACCGCGATCGAAAAAGCAAAAGCAGCCGGGATTCCTAACGACAATATTGACCGGGCGATCGCCAAAGGAGCAGGCAAGCTGGGAGCCGATAACGCCGCCCTGGAAGCGATTCGCTACGAAGGCTATGGTCCCGGTGGGGTTGCCATCCTGATCGAAGCCCTGACCGACAATCGCAACCGCACCGCTGCCGACCTGCGGGCCGCCTTTAGCAAAAACGGTGGCAATCTGGGGGAAACCGGATGTGTGGGTTGGATGTTTGAGCAACAGGGGGTTGTTGAAGTGTCCCTCTCTTCCCAGGAAGCGGGACGGAAACGCCGATCGGAATCGGCTCCGGCAATAGATGAAGAGTCGTTGTTGGAAGTCTTTCTGGAAGGGGGCGCAGACACCTACGAACTGATCGAAACCGAGGAGGGGACGATCGCGGAAGTGCTGACCGACCCCACGAATCTGGAAGCTCTGAGCCAGACCTTAAAGGATAAGGGATACGCGGTTAGTCGGGTAGAATTGCGCTGGCTTCCCAGCAACACCTTAGAAGTAAGCGATTCAGACCAGGCACGGTTTCTGCTCAGACTGATGGATGCCCTGGAGGATCTGGACGATGTGCAAAGCGTCATCGCAAATTTTGAAATGAGCGATGAGCTAATGTCTTTGAGCTTTGCTTAGAGTCAATCCTTCTCGGTTAAGCCCCAGCGAATGAAATTCGCGGCTACACAAGCAAAGTCTGCCTGCGTAGACGCCGGACAGTTCAACCTGCGGCGGCAGGTTTCGTTTCTATCGCTGCGGTTTCCACCGCCACTAACCGAGAAATATTGGGATAGAAGTCCCAGGAATGCAACGCGGCCTCAGCCTCGAAACGCAAGCCGGGATTTCGTTTGGAGGGGGGCTGGGGGTAGGCATACACCGTAGCCCCACTGGGAGCGGACTTTAGGGTGAGGGCAAATATATTTGGGGCAAAATCTAAAATCTCAAACCCCGACTCATTGACGATATGTCCTTCATCTCCCATGCTGGATGTAACAAACGACCTGGAAATTAAGCATGAGTGAGCATTCGCATAACGTTCCCTGGTGGGAGCGGGTTCCGCTCTATGTTCAAATCCTGATTGCCTTGCTTCTGGCGATCGGATTAGGGATCTTTTTAGGGGCCGGTCAACCCAGTCCCAGCAATGCTGAGATTGCAAAAGATCTGGCAATTCCCTGTAGCCTTGTGCTGAAAGCCTTACGTGCCCTGGCAACCCCCCTAATCTTGCTGGCGGTGCTGCACTCTTTCCTAACTACCAACATTCCAGGTCGATCGGGGCGACGATTGGTGGTGCTCCTGCTGACCAACACCCTGGCAGCGATTCTGATTGGCTTGCTGGTTGCCAATCTGCTGCAACCGGGAAGTTGGGAGACCATTGGTTCTCCTGCGACTGGTGAAAGCTCTGTGGCTAAACAATTTGACCCCTGGGGATTGCTGCAAGACAGCGTACCGGAGGCGATCGTCAAGCCCTTAGTTGACAACAATGTGATTCAACTGATTGTCATTGCCCTGTCCTTTGGCATTGTCCTGCGGGCATTGAAGTCAGAGCAGGTGGCCCACGGCAAAACGGACTACTTACCCGTTGAACAGTTGATTACAGTATTTTTTGAAGTCATTATCCGAATTCTTAAATGGGTCATTGTTTTAGTGCCCCTGGCGGTGTTTGGCATTGTGTCAAAAACGATCGCCCTGGAAGGCTTTGCGCCCTTTAAGTCGCTTGGTGCTTTTGTGATTGCAGTCTTACTGGCGCTCGTGCTGCAAGCTTGCTACTATCTGGCACGCATCTCGTTTGGCTCCTGGGTTAGGCCGGGGCGGCTGCTGGCGGGAGGCTCGGATGCGTTTATGACCGCTTTCTCCACCGCATCCTCTACCGCCACAATGCCGATCACCTTCCGGGGGTTGATCGATAAGGTGGGTCTGCGGGAGTCCTCCGCTTCCCTTGGCGCACTGGTGGGTAGCAACTTTAACAATGACGGAACAGCCCTCTATGAAGCGATGTCCGCGTTGTTCATCGCCCAGGTATTAGGGCTGCATCTCTCCTTAGATAAGCAATTGGTGGTAGTGCTCACCTCTATTTTTGCTTCCGTCGGCGCTGCTGGAATCCCCGAAGCAGGCTTGGTGACCATGACGTTAGTATTTACGGCAGTGGGGTTGCCCACCCAATATATTGCAATCCTGATTACGGTGGACTGGTTTTTAGACCGCTGTCGGACTGCAATCAATGTGATGGGGGATATGACCGTCAGTTGTTTATTGGATGGGAAACAACCGAAGCTGGAAATTGAACCCGCCCTGGAGGAAGCCCTGTATCCAGAGGGAGACTAGCAGGGGACTTTCACCAGTTCAGCCCGATCGATCGGGGGCTGTTTGTGATAGAGGTTAATATTTCGTTACTAATCTACCGACCCTGTTGCAGAGCAGCGGGGAGCCTGCCCGTGCCCGATTGCATATAGCCCTGCTTTTACACGGGAGGACAGGGGGCAGGGGCGGAACCCCCTTCGGCTTGAGCGCTCA
>JBAUTA010000744.1:0-3226 GCA_049581985.1 Kovacikia sp. | reverse complement strand
GAGCGATGCTTCGGTCTTCTGGCGATCAATCTTCAAAATTAAGGTGCCTAAAGGCGGCAAACACAAATCCAGGGAATAGGGACGATTGTGGTAAGCCCAGTCATCGGTCCACTTGCCGCCCAGGTTCCCCATATTACTGCCCCCAAACTCACGGGAATCACTATTCCACAGTTCGGTATAAAATCCCTTTTCTGGCACGCCGACGCGGTAGTGGGAATGGGGTTGGGGCGTAAAATTGCAAACAGTAACCACAAACTCATCCGACTCTTTTGCCCGTCGAATAAACGCAACAACGCTGTGGCGATTATCGCTACAGTCGATCCACTCAAAGCCTTCCTGGGCAAAGTCCTGGTCATACAGTGCCGGTTCACTCCGGTAAAGATGGTTCAGGGCAGACATGAATTGCTTCAATTTTTGGTGGGGTTCATACTGCAACAGTTGCCATTCCAGGTCGCCCCAGACATTCCACTCACTCCACTGCCCAAACTCCATGCTCATAAACAGCGTCTTCTTACCGGGGTGGGCAAACATATAGGAGTAAAGACAGCGCAAATTAGCAAATTTCTGCCACTCATCCCCTGGCATCTTGCCAATCATCGGGCTTTTTCCGTGTACCACCTCATCGTGGGAGAGGGCCAGCATGAAGTTCTCGCTGTGGTTATACCAGATGCTAAAAGTCACGTTGTTTTGGTGGAACTGGCGAAACCAGGGGTCCATGTGGAAATAGTCCAGCATGTCATGCATCCAGCCCATGTTCCATTTCAGGTTAAAGCCCAGACCGCCGACATAGGTGGGCCAGGAAACCATAGGCCAGGAAGTAGATTCTTCGGCGATCGAAAGAATGCCAGGAAAGTAGCTGAAGATGGTGTGGTTCATCTGACGGACAAAATCCGCTGCCTCAATATTTTCCCGCCCACCATATTGATTGGTGACCCATTCACCGGGTTCGCGGCAGTAGTCGAGGTAGAGCATCGAGGCAACCGCATCTACACGAATGCCATCAATGTGAAATTTGTCAAACCAGAAGAGCGCATTTGCAACCAGATAGTTACGCACCTCATTGCGGGAATAGTTAAAAACCAACGTTCCCCATTCTTTATGCTCACCCTTCCGCGGATCGGCGTGTTCGTAGAGGTGGGTGCCATCAAAAAAGGCCAGGCCATGACCATCCTTCGGGAAGTGACCGGGAACCCAATCTACAATCACTCCAACCCCATTCTGGTGGCACTGATCGACAAAGTACATGAAGTCCTGAGGGGTGCCATAACGGGAGGTCACGGCATAATGCCCGATGACCTGATACCCCCAGGAACCATCGAAGGGGTGTTCGGCAACGGGAAGCAGTTCAATGTGGGTAAACCCTAATTCCTTAACGTAGGGAATTAACTTTGCGGCCAGTTCCCGATAGGTCAGAAAGCGAGCCCCCGGCTTGAGTTCGGAGACAATCACCACAGGCTCTTCCGTGCCATCTGGCAACCTGGCAGGTTCAGCCGAAGAGGCATGTAGCCAGGAGCCAAGGTGAACTTCGTAGACAGAAACGGGCCTGGTTAACGGATCGGTGTGGCGGCGATTTTCGATCCAGTCGTTATCTTCCCAGGTGTAGGTGTCCAGATCCGTGACGATCGAAGCGGTTTTGGGGCGCGGTTCTTGCTGAAATCCGTAGGGGTCAGATTTCTCGTAGATATGCCCTTCCTGGTTTTTAATTTCGTACTTGTAGCGATCGCCCACCGTCACTTCAGGCACAAACAATTCCCAAACCCCATTGCCAATTTTCCGCATCTGGTGTTTGCGACCATCCCAGGAGTTAAAATCACCCAGCACCGAAACATTGCGAGCATTCGGGGCCCAGACTGCAAAATAAACCCCTTTTACCCCATTCACTTCCGTGGCATGGGCACCTAATTTTTCATAAATTCGATGGTGATTTCCTTCGGCAAACAGATGAATATCAAAATCTGTCAGGTAAGGGGAACGGAAGCCGTAGGGATCGTAAATGACCCGTTCATGCTCCCCTTCCTTCAGGCGAAACTGGTAATTCTTTAGTTCAGCCAGATCAATGACGCACTCAAAAAAATGGTCATGGTGGACAGCCTGCATGGGATACTCCACCCGCTCCTCAGGCAAGACGACCCAAACAGCCTGCGCGTGGGGTTGATAGGCTCGCACTACCCAGGCTGGCTTGCCATCCTTTTCGATCGGATGGGGACCCAACACTTCAAACGGATCCTGGTGCTGATTCCATACAATCCGCTCTACCTGATCGGGGGTAATGATCGTCGTCATGAAGCTACCTGCCTAAAAGTTTATTTTGAATTACTAAAGAAATGTAAAGAGAGGGTAACGTACTGTAATAAACCGTAGCAAATGATGTCTACAGGCACAAATATATTTGGATAAATTTAGCTAAATTTGTGCGCCGAATCGCGCCCAGGCTTACAACGGTTCATCACTCAACAAAAATTTCTTGCGTACCTTACCCGAGGCAGTGACCTCGCAGTGACCTCAGAGGTTCTTTGTGAAGTAAAAGAAACACGCCCTAACTTTACCATTTGAAAGTCAGGGCGGTGGGGCCTGTTTGAGAATTTGAATCCCCTGGCTGATGCCAACCTGAGGATAAATTCTTGAACTGAAACTTTCATCCATGCGTAAAGCAGCGATCGTCCGTTCCTCAAGCACTGCCCGTAAAGGTAACCTCTGGAAACTTCGCCTGAGCCTCCGCCATCGGACGTCGCTTGCCTTCCTCCTGCCAGTAGTTGATCACCTCGGTTGCTTTGTTAAGCAACTCGACCCGATCCACTTCGGAAATCCAATGCTTGGCTTCCAGTTCGTTTTTCAATTGCTCCCAGGCATCATTGCGGGGCCAGAAAAAATAAGATGTTAGAGGGCTGGTGCCTTTTCCAACAACCTGATCTACCGCAAGCGCAACGTTCTCATCCAGCCAGAGAACCTTCAAAATAAATTTAGACAACCCAACCTCCAGCGCGTCCCAATAACTCAACAACTTTCAACCCACAATTCTATCTTACTTAGGGCTGTCAGAATAACCACGTCTTGTTCATCCCATTTCAAAAGTACCCATTCAAAAGTACCCATTCAAAAGCACCCATGGAATTAGCAGCAAACTTGAACCGAACTGCCCCAGAACCAGTCCCTACAGAACCCGTCATCGTATTTGATATCGATGGGGTAGTCCGTGATGTGAGCGGCTCCTACCGCAGAGCATTGG
>JBAUTA010000743.1:0-11390 GCA_049581985.1 Kovacikia sp. | reverse complement strand
ACCCCTTTACCCCTTTCAAACCTTTCGTTTTGGTCTACTAGTATTATCGGTAAAGCTAAGAAGCTGTAACTTTTGTTGCGGTGGTGTACTGTTGCCAACGTTCAATCATCACTCTTTCTTCCCTTCCTGATTATGAAATTGTTTGTTTTTCATACGCCCGAACTGACTCCAGAGACAACCGTTGCCGATTGTGCGATCGCGATCGATGTCCTACGCGCAACGACAACCATTGTCACCGCATTACACGCAGGGGCAGAAGCTGTCCAGGTTTTCAGCGATCTAGACAAGCTCTTGAAAGTTAGCCAGGATTGGGCACCTACCCAGCGCATCCGGGCCGGTGAACGGGGCGGCGCTAAAGTTGAGGGATTTGACTTTGGTAACTCCCCGCTAGAATGCTCGCCTGAGCGCATGGGCGGTCGCCGTTTATTTATCAGTACAACGAACGGCACACGGGCATTGCAGTGTGTCGAAGCCGCTCCTAAAGTTTTAGCAGCAGCCCTAATCAACCGTCAGGCAGTCGTTAATTATCTGCTGGAGCATCAACCAGAAACGGTGTGGATTGTTGCCTCAGGCTGGGAAGGCTCTTTTTCGCTAGAGGATACAGTCTGCGCGGGCGCGATCGCCCATAGCCTTTTGACCAAGCTCAACAGT
The DNA here is from genome assembly GCA_049581985.1 of Kovacikia sp. Taxonomy (GTDB): domain Bacteria; phylum Cyanobacteriota; class Cyanobacteriia; order Leptolyngbyales; family Leptolyngbyaceae; genus Kovacikia. Next base: position 10,739 of record JBAUTA010000743.1, on the reverse strand, counting down.
TCTCTGGAAGACATTGCTGGAAACGATGAGGTGATTGCAGCAGTCTCTCTTTACCGGGAGTGGCAAGATAATCTCCTGGATTTATTGCAGCACGCTAGCCACGGCAAACGCCTCCTGCGCTTGGAATGCCATGAAGATCTCAAGTATTGCTCCCAGACTGATCTTCTCAATGTACTGCCGATTCAGCAGGAGCCAGGGGTATTGGTGAAATACTGAGCAACCAGCGGAGGCGTCAGGGGCCAGGGGTCAAAAGCCGACCGGGAGACACGGAAATGTTTCCCCACTCCCCTCCTCATACCAACTTAAAGAATAGGGACCATAGGGATTGCAGATGGGGGTGAGGACTTCTCCCCCCATCTGCAATCCCCAGTCCTAACACACTTGCATCGGGCTATACAAACTGTCCACTCGACGCTTTACGGCGAATGCCAATGACCGACGGCTTGGGTGGCCCGTCGATATCCCCTTCAATGTTGCTAGGCCAGTTACTCCCCCGGGGTACAGAGCGTCTCTGACTAAACAACTGACCATCCAGATTTAGAATTTCAATATCCCGACTCAGCGTGACCTTGGGATTGTAAGGACAATCTTCACCAGGATGCTGGACTGAGATAATCAGAGTATTGTCCACAAACGTAGGACCCGTCATTTCACAGCGCGGAGGACCATAGGCAAACGGAACCACTTCTCCAGCGTGCTGCCCGGTGGTGGGAATGTAGAACAGCCAGTTATTACCAAAAACCCCAGTTAAATTAGCGACGTTGCCTTTAGCGGTATGATCAACCGTGTTAAGCCTGCCCGCCGCACCGACATCGAAGCCATTGTGGGTGCCAGTAGACATATCGGTCACCCCCCAGATATTTCCCCGGTTGTCAAACACCAGGTTATCCAGGTTGCCAAAACCGCCACCAGCATCGGAGCCAGCCTCGCCCCCCTGTTTAAACTGTTGCCAGCGGAAGGTTGTTCCGGCACTATCCGCGCTGTCTTCAATAATCTTGTAGAGTCCACCCGATTGCTGAGTATCATTCACAGCCTCCGTGTATTTGGCAACCACAAAGATTCGAGAATCAGGGTAGCCATCGCTTCCGGGTGCGCCGTCCGTATAGGAAATGAATACTTCCCGGGGATTGCGGGGGTTGACTTCGATGTCTTCTGGTCGAGCCGTAGGCGTTCCCCCGACCAGACTGCCTGCCGGGTAACAATCACAGAGCACCGCGCCTTGAGAGGTGTAGAAGTCTGATAGCTTTTTACCCTGGTACGCAGGCAGTGCAGTTGCTTCGTTGGTCGTGTCAAGGTTAAAGAAACCACCATCGGTAGTTTGTCCGGCAATGCCATTACGGCGAGGGAGAACTAACCGACCATTCCGTTGAGCTGAGCCTAAGGCAGCGATTTCTACAGATGCAAGGATGCTGGGAGGAATGGGATTGGTTGGTGTGTTGAGCAGCAACGGAATCCATCGCCCTGTCCCATCAGGATTAAATTTAGCAACATAGAGGGTGCCTTCCTCAAACAAAGCGCTGTTGCCCTTGCTCCTGGGGTTCGATACGGCGTCATTGCTGACAAACTTCCAGGTATGCCCGCCCCGGCGATCGTCTCCCAGGTAAGCCACCAGCTTTCTGCCCGCCTGCACCCGCAAAGCAATGTTTTCATGGCGGAATCGCCCCAACCAGGTATGCTTACGGGGACGGAAACCAGGATTAGCGGGATCAACTTCCACCATCCAGCCATATTTCTCCCCAACTAAGCCAAACTCAGCACCCGTTGTGCCTTCAGTATAGGCTGTTTGGGTGCCATTGGGTTTTACCGTTTCCGTCACTCCCACAAAGAAAAGCTCACTTCCCTGGAAGTTTTCTTCGGCGGTAAGAATAGTACCCCAGGGACTAGTGCCACCGGAACAGTTGAAACCCGTACCAATAATTTTTTTACCCAACCCATCGGAACTGAGATTAAAGACCTCGTTGGCAGCAGGCCCAGTGCTTGTCAGATAGTGTTCATTCCCTTGCTGATAACTCTTAGAACCCCAGGAAGTGATAGACTGATAGCCGTCTGACCGCTGGCTATTGATTTTTAGACCAGAGAGTCCGTGGATCCGGCGGTTTTTAGGATCGCTACTCACCACAGCAAATTTTCCCCGCCGATTGGGGCGAGAAATTCGAACAATAGAACCACCGATGTTATAAAGAAATTCACCTAATAGTTCCCGGTTTTTAGTGGTGGGGAAGCCTGGAATGACCACGGGACCAGATTCTGGAAATTCTGAAGAGGATATAACGTCTGCGGGTGCCTCCGGAGCAAATTTGGAAATGGGATAGCTCGCGTATTCGTGGTTGACCCACAGGTAGCCATCGTTAGCGCTGCCTACATAGCCAGTGAAGTCACAGTTGTAGCCAAAGTATTCGTCCCGGTTGGGAAATACGCGATCGCCCCAACTGACAATGACATAACGTTCATATTCCGGTGGCACCACCACATCATCCAGAATGCTGTACTGGCTGAGTCGAATATCGTTGGTAGCCGCTTTGACTTCTCCAACACCGATTCCGGTAGGCAAAAAACTTTTCTGTTGGCGATAAATCGGGAGGGGATGGGGCAGCCGCACCGGGGTAAACGAAAGTTGGGCGGCCTCGGCAATCGTAGAGCCATCCCCAAAGAGCTTGCGTTCCAGGGTGGGAGCCAGGGCAGTAGCGGCAACGCTACTGCCAAAAAACATCAGAATCTGCCGACGAGTAAAATTAGACATGGAATTTGTTTTCTCCAGGAACAGGCAAATGGTGAAGGATCAGCAAAAACTTTCCGGGTTTTACACAAGTTGCCTTGTATAGAGGGTTAACCGTGTTAATACGCATGCTGCGTCCATCGAAAACATACCCCTGCCAAATTAAGCCTGGTTAATGGTGGGGTTAATCCTGGTGGCTTGGGGTCCGGCTTCATCCAACCTTCATAGTTTCTTTGATGCTGATTCAATCTGTCCCAGGCTGTAATCTCTGAGTATCAAACGCTTTGTGGGCTGCGAAAGAGTTCATACCCTCCTCAGACATCTTTAAAGTTCTCTTCAAATAAGCGTTGAAAAGCAATTATTGTGCTGGTGAAGCCTAACTGAAATCCTTATATAGCCGTAGCTCTATGGGTTAGGACGGGGTGCAGGGGGCCTTGGCTGGGAGCAACGCCCCCACTTCCCCTTTACTCCTGTGTCCTAATCAATCTGGCGATCGCCATAACGCACGGGAGCGATCGCCCACCAAGCAGCTTCCTCTGCCAGATGTGCTAGAAGTGCAGAATAGACAAACCCTGCATGGATAGAAGAGGTAAGTAATGCAACTAGATGCCGGGTGCGAAATTTCCTTTGAAGCGAGTGTGGAAACGCCGTTGATTCTCATGCTTAGACCCAGGAGTGGTTCGGGTCAATGGGTTTTGAGGGAGGAATATTTGCTGGAACCGAGGGTTCCAGTAGTTGAATATACGGATGGCTATGGTAATTTGTGTCAGCGATTGGTCGCTCCCCAGGGTTCCTTCTGGATTCGAACAACTGCCCGTGTAGAGACAGCCGACACGATCGATGTCGAGCCAGAGGCCGCCTTTGTGCCGATCCAGGAATTACCCGATGATGTCCTTCAGTTTCTTTTGCCTAGCCGCTACTGCCAGTCCGATCGGCTGGGTGATTTAGCCAGCAAAATTACCGCAGACCATTCCCCTGGCTACGCTCAGGTAGAAGCGATTCGGCGCTGGATTCAATCAACCATCGAATACCGCTACGGCACCAGTGATACAACGACCTCTGCGATCGAGACGGCTGCAACAAAAACCGGGGTCTGTCGGGACTTCGCCCATTTAGGAATTGCCCTCTGTCGCAACCTGAGCATTCCCGCCCGGATGGTAGTTGGCTACCTTTACCAATTGGATCCGATGGACCTCCATGCCTGGTTTGAAGCATTTGTAGGAAACCGCTGGTACACCTTTGATGCAACCCAAGCAAAACCCCGAGGAAACCGGATTGCGATCGCCTATGGTCGCGATGCCACCGATGTAGCCCTGTCCACTCAATTTGGCCCCATGGAACTGATTGAAATGAAAGTGTGGGTAAAGGAAGCGGAGGAGGAGGGAGGAGGTTGACGGTGTCAGCGGGACCAGGGCTTTTCAGGAGAAATGCGAAAAACGCATCGGTTAAATGCGAAAAACGCATAATAAAAACAGTTCTTCCTTTCCGATCAGTTCTCGTTTCCCTATGATCGAGAGAGGGGCGTTCCTCCTGTTCAGGAATCTGGTTAGCTTTATTGACGAAAATAAGATGAATACTAGGACTGGCAACAAAACAAACGTTAAACCAACCGAAGCCCCCATCAATGGTCAAATCAGCGGATTTGACTTTGATTCGTGGGCAATTCAAGTTAGACAGCAAATGATTGCTGCCCTCAACCGTAGAGGAGCAGCCTAAGTCTGCCTCTTCAGCTTTGTTTGACTGTGCCTGGGGCGCTAAATTTTGTCCCTGAGATTTTTACCGTTTGTAGCTCGACGCCTGTCAGGTTGGCATCGATCAGATTGGCATCGCACATAATAGCGTCGGTCAGGTCTGCGTCGGTGAGATTTGCGCCCTCCAAGTTGGCGTGGCAGAGGTTGGCGCTTCGCAGATTTGCGCCTGTTAGATTGGCGTTGCTGAAATTAACCCCAATGAGATTTGCTCCTTGAAGATCGGCATCGGTGAGATTAACGTTGTGTAGATTAGCCCCGATCAGGGTTGCGCCCCGGAGTTCCGCATTCACCAGATCGTCGCCTGTCAGTTGCGCCCCGGTCAAATTTGCTGCATTCAGATCGGCATTTTGCAGATCAGCACCGATTAAATTGTTGCCGCTAAGATCGGTTCCGTTCAGTTCCGCACCGTGTAAGTCGGCGCTGCCGAAGTCAACCCCTTTCAGCTTTGCTCCAGTCAGATCGGGAGTGACCCCAGAGTTTTCCTGTCGCCACTGATTCCAGGCATTGATGCCCTGTTCCAAGATTGAAAGATGGTGTTCATCTGCCACGATCGCTACACTCCTTGGTCGTTCGTATTTGGAAAAGGATCGAGAATTCTAGTGTTGCAAATCATAAATTTTGCACCATGGGGGAGTGGGGGTTTCCCCCCCTTCAAAACTTTCGTTTTGGTCTATAAGTAGTCCGTTAGGATAGATTTGAGGGGTAACACAAATCTACAAAACTCATACCCCAAAACCCATACCCCAGATGTTTTGAGGGTTTTCAACCCTCAAAACAGTCTTGATAGACCCCTAGGAGTCCGTCAGGATCGATTTGAGGGCAGCTCAAATCTACAACCTCATCCTGCCCTTTCTAGCACTCCCTGCTCCTTTTTGCCCAGATTCTCTCATATCGCAGGGAGTTGGGGGGAAGTCCTACCCGGATGATTGGATGGTAAAACCCGCCCGTGCAAGTTGCGGCATTGATTTAATCTGTGACCTTAGAACCTTTGCTGCAAAATCCAATCGACGGCGGCAGTCAGGTCTTGAGCGATGTAGTCCGGTTGGGTGTGGTGCTGGTAGTTGCCACTCAGCACCCGATCGCCAAACCCCGTTTGCACCAAAATTCCAATACAGCCTGCATTGTGCGCCATATCCACATCGGTTGCCTTATCACCAATCATAAAGCTCCGGCTAAGGTCTAAATTATGCTCCCAGGCAGCGGCAACTAGCATGCCGGTGTTTGGCTTACGCCAGGTACTCCAGCAGGTATATTCCGGGTTGATGCCGCCTTCCGGTTTGCTTAGATATGGGCAGTAGTAAAGGGCATCCAAATGGGCTTCTGCTTCTGCTTTCAGGAGTTGGCAGAGGCGATCGTGCAAAGCATCTACATGGCTGACGGGATAGTAATTTCGGGCAGGTCCCGATTGGTTGGAAACCAGGCAACAAAATAAACCCCGATCATTTAAACGCCGGACTGCCTGAGCGACACCCGCTATCAGGTTCAAATCCGTCAGTTTGTAGATGTAGCCCACTTCCTGATTCAGAACTCCATCCCGATCGAGGAATACGGCAGGTTTTGACAAGAGTTTCAGAGGTAGATTTGGAATATAGCAGTTTGCAAATCAATGGCGTACCAGGGAATGCTCCTGCCCCTCGGGTGGAAGTCCTACCGTTAAGCCCTTCCACTCCGCACCAGACCCAAATGAGAACTGCTATATGTTACACGGTAAGTGCCGGGCACTGAGTATAAAATCCCTTCGGAGTGTAATCGAAGTCCGTTAAAAGGACAGGGCAAAAAAGTAGTAGAGCCATCACTGTCCCGATCCACGCAAATTGTTTAAGGAGTGTAACCCAATGTCTGAAACAACAAGAGGACTTCTGCTCGGATTACTTTGCATTCTGGAATTTCTAGAGTTTTTGGCAAGCCCAGCTGGGTTAGCTGCCTGTCTTTGGATTGGTTTCTACATGTTCATCAAGCTCACGTTCCACGCCAGTTTACCTGTCGCGATCGCAGTCTCCGGATTGTTTACGAGTGCTGGTTTCTGGACTTTATAAGTAGCTGGTGGGTACTCAGGCATCAGCACATAACCAACCCGATAAGCTGTAGGGGCCTGGCATTCGGGCGAGAATCTGGGCGATCTGCGAAAGTATCGCTACCGAATGCTAAGCCCTCACGCTGGGAATGATGGATGTTATCCCAATTCCCCTTGGTAAGGAAAGGTGCCGCAGGCGGTGGGGTAGATAGCACGGAGGGAGGGAGCAGCCTATGTCTGTTCTGTGGCCAACCAAGCACGTAAAACCTCTGCCACAGTCCATGCCTGGGCAATGCAACCGTTGGGAGTCATGGGGGCATCGCCATCAAAGATTTCACTCAGACTGCCAACACCGTGGGCAGACAAATGATTTGCCATGGGTTCCAGGAATTCACGGGCTTTGATGGGATTGTTGTGAACGCGCAGATGGGCCAGGACGAAGGGGCCCAAGAGCCATCCCCAAACTGTTCCTTGATGGTAAGCCCGATCTCGCTGGAACTGATCACCGCGATAGCGTCCCTGATACTGGGAATCTTCTGGAGACAGCGATCTCAACCCGTGAGAGGTCAGCAATGCTCGTCCACAGGCTTCGACTACCGCCTTCTGTTGCAGGGGCGTCAGCGGACTCTCCGGCAGGGATACGGCAAAGATCTGGTTCGGACGCAGGGAGGCATCATCTCCCGTGGGCCCATCCAACACGTCATAGCAATAGCCCCGATCGGCATTCCAGAACCGCGCAAAGCGTGCCCCGACGCGATCGGCAATCGCCTCATACTCCTGGTGTGGCCGACCAATCCGCCGTGCCAGCTTTGCCATTGTCCGCAGGGCGTTGTACCACAGGGCATTGACCTCCACAGGCTTACCAATGCGGGGCGTGACCACCCAATCTCCTACCTTGGCATCCATCCAGGTCAGCTGAACTCCCTCCTCCCCGGCGTACAGCAACCCATCGGTTGGGTCAAGATGAATCTTGTACCGGGTGCCCTTGCAGTGCCATTCAATAATATCCGCCAGAACTGGAAAAAGTTCTTGAACCAAATCGTCGTCTTCGGTGACTCCGTAGTATGCCCACACTGCCTCGAAATACCAGAGCGTGGCATCGACCGTGTTGTATTCTGGCACCTCGCCTGCATCGGGGAATCGATTGGGCAGCATGCCCTGATCAACATAGCGAGCAAAGGTTCGCAGAATAGAGCGGGCAACTTCTGGGCGACCCGTTGCCAGGGTCAAACCTGGCAAGCTAATCATGGTATCCCTACCCCAGTCTCCAAACCAGGGATACCCGGCAATAATGGTCTTACCGTGCGGTTCCTCAGCGGTAGAGCGGTTGACAATGAACTGATCTGCCGCCAGCACCAAACGATTGGCAAAGGGTGGGATATCTTTGGCATCAACAGCCCGATTGCTCTTCCATAGGCCCAGTAGCTTTTGGTCATAGTTACGCCGAATTCTGAGGGCTGCTTCACCGTCAGGGTCAGGCTTGTGCTCGGTGCTGGCGAACAGGGTCAGCGTTTCTCCAGACTGCAACGTGATTTGGAACGTAGCAACGTGCAAATTATCATCCCGATCGTCCAGTCCCCGGTTGCGCTCCTCCGCTAGTTCGTAGTTGTAGTACCAGTCGTGGGCAGGGGTCGCAGCGGCCCGATCGCTCATGATATTCAACTGCACTGCTTCGGGAAAGGCAGAAACATATATCCCGTTATCCGCTGGAACGATGGTCATGCGCCAGCCATTGCCGCGGGTATTGCCATGGTAGTCCCGGTAATTCACCATTGCCTTGAAGGTCAGGGTAAGGGGCTGAGTTGCCCGCAGCAGTTGATAGTAGACATAGGTCGTATTACTTCCTGGCTGCATCCACACCCGTTTTTCCAGCAGCGCATCGGCACAGGCATAGCGCCAGGTAGGAACCGTGCCCTCCAGGGTAAACCGCTCAATATGCCGATAGCCGTGAGGACCCACCGTTCCATCGGTCCAGCGGTTGGTGTGCAGGGGATAAAAGCGATCGCCGTATAGCACCGTATCATCCAATTTCGCCAGCATCAGCATTCGCCTCAAAGGAGGCTTAAGGGCTGCAACTAGCAACCCGTGATAGCGACGAGTCAACACGCCCGCCACGGTCCCAGAAGCATATCCGCCAATTCCGTTGGTCACTAACCATTCCCGCACTTCGGACTGGGCAAGGTCGCCACACACTTCCCGTCCAAAGTTAATCCCAATTGGCATAACTGCCTCTCCCATGAAGCCTCCTGCTCATTCTGCCTTATGCTCTACACCGATCGTCGCCCGATCTCAGCATCTACAGGAAAATTTAGTGCTCCAGGCCGAAGCAGGAAAGCAAGCTACCTGAAATTTTGGGGATTATACCAATTTAAATAGTAAACAGGGCAGATTAGGGACGGGGGGCAGGGGGGAAACCCCTGGCTGGGGGCGAAGCCCCCACACTCCCATCTGCAACCTTCATTTTTTAAATTGGTATTGCATGGAAAGACAGAAAGCGAAAGGGGGCCGTGGACTGTGGACTAACCCCTGTTCCATAGCTCGTGCTGAAAATACGATCCTTGTTCGCTGTTATCCAACGCTACAGCCTGTTTTGGAGGTCAAAGAGAGGTCGGACAAGCGGGAGTGACGGCAAGAGAACTAACCTGCAAACTGGGAAATCCTTGACCCATCGACTTCTCAGCGTTCTGTGCCCTTTCTGACATGAATTGGTGACTATTCACTGCATAATGGGGACTCAGTTGTTTTAGAGAGCCGAGAAAGTCATGGGTCGCGCCAATAAAGTTGTGCTGGCATATTCTGGCGGAGTCGATACTTCCGTCTGTATCCCCTATCTCAAGCACGAATGGGGAGTTCAAGAAGTGATTACCCTGGCTGCGGATCTGGGGCAGGGGGATGAACTGGAACCGGTGCGGGAAAAAGCGCTAAAGTCAGGTGCCGAAGTTTCTTTGGTAATTGATGCCACAGATGAATTCGTCAAGGACTACGCCTTCCCTGCCATTCAAGCCAACGCCCTTTATGAAAACCAATATCCCCTCTCAACAGCACTGGCTCGACCGCTGATTGCCAAGCTGTTGGTAGAAGCAGCGGAAAAATATGGTGCTGATGCGGTTGCCCACGGCTGTACTGGCAAGGGCAATGATCAGGTTCGCTTTGATGTATCGATCGCCGCCCTCAACCCAGACCTCAAGGTGCTAACCCCAGCGCGGGAATGGGGGATGAGCCGGGAAGAAACCATTGCCTATGGCGAACGCTTTGGCATCGCCTCCCCCGTGAAAAAATCCTCTCCCTACAGTATCGACAAGAATTTGCTGGGTCGGGCGATCGAAGCTGGTCCCCTGGAAGATCCCTGGACAGAGCCACCGGAAGATGTCTACACGATGACAAGGGCGATCGCTGAAGCACCCGATCAACCGGAATATGTGGAAATTGGCTTTGACCAAGGAATTCCCATTACCCTTAATGGTCAATCCCTCGGTCCCGTGGCCCTGGTCAGTCAACTCAACGACATTGTTGGGGGGCACAGCGTAGGGCGCATCGATATGATCGAAAACCGGTTGGTGGGCATCAAATCTCGCGAGGTCTACGAAACCCCGGCGCTGACCGTGTTAATTCAGGCACACCGGGATTTGGAAAGCCTCACCCTCACTCCCGATTTAATCCACTACAAACAGGGGATTGAGGAAACCTACTCCCGACTGATTTACAACGGTCTCTGGTATAGCCCACTCAGAGACTCCCTGGATGCCTTTGTCAAAAAGAGTCAGGAACGGGTTTCGGGTACGGTTCGGATCAAACTGTTTAAGGGCCATTCGATCGTGGTTGGGCGCAAGTCGGTCAATTCCATCTATAGTCCCGACCTGGCAACCTACGGAGCCGAAGACAAATTTGATCATCGTTCTGCCGAAGGATTCATCTATATCTGGGGTTTACCCACCCGCGTCTGGGCCCAGAAACAACGTTAGGTGTAATAGGAGGCTAATGTAACGAGAATCCAGGGAAATCAGTCAAGCCTAGTGCACTCCAGGGTTAAATCTGGGATAGAAATCAGGTTCTGATCACGACCTCAGCCTCGAAGCGCAAGCCAGGGTTTCGTTTCGAGGGGTCTTGGAGTGGGGGTATGCACCGTAGCCCGTTCTGGGAGAAGGGGAGCCTGAGATCCTTTCCCCTCGCCCATTTTGGGCGAGGGGAAGCCAAGGGTGCGGGCGATTTGGGCGAGATCTGGGTAATGGATAGGAATGGATAAACAAAAGGAGAAAGG
>JBAUTA010000742.1:0-4157 GCA_049581985.1 Kovacikia sp. | reverse complement strand
GTTGTACTGATCTGCCGGGATCAGATCTCGCTTACCGACCAGGGCACTGACGGTTCCCAGGTTTGCCAGATAGCCAGAGCTAAAGACGAGGGCAGCTTCGGTTTGTTTTAATTGCGCGATCGCCCGTTCTAGTTCCTGATGCAGTTCCCGGTGACCACTGATCAGCCGCGAGCCGGTGCTGCCAGTGCCGTATTCCTGAGTGGCGGCGATCGCGGCTTGCATCAGGCGATCGTCGCCTGCCAGACCCAGGTAATCGTTGCTGGCAAAGTTGATCACCTGTTGACCTTCCAGGGTCACCACTGCCCCAGGACGACCTGTGATCGGTTTCACAGAGCGATACCAGTCTGCCCGATGGATAGTTTCCAGAGCTTGTTCCATCCAGGTGTAGGGATTTGTAGGCATCAATCTGGCTCAATTCCTGCTTCACGCAGCTTTTGTAACAAGCGTTCTGCCATTTGCCGTTGAGCTTTCGACTGGGCTTGAGTCTCTTCTAACCAGAAATGGAAACTGTATTCAGTCTACTTATTCTATTCCGTTGAGTTGCATGTAGCTCAGGAGCCAGTTGGCGATCGTGGCTCTGCGGGTTTTGCGGGGCACCAGTTCACCCACCTTGTAGCCCTCAAAGCCCAGCTTTTCTTTTAGCAATTGCTTGTTTTCGGCGGGAATCGATCGCGTCAGCTTAACCGTTGCCGGACGGCTCTCGATAAAGTTGGGCGGTTTGGGATAGGCTTCGCGCCAGTCGGGGGCAACGGCAAAATTATCCCACTGCCCTGTTTCTGGATTGAATTGATAGCCCAGACATCTCCAGACCGATTGATTGGCTGTTGCGTCGTCGATCGTGTCGTGAAGAATTCCCCAGATTGTGTCTGTGGTTAATGGCGGCAGAGTCGTTGGTTCAGTCATGTAGTTTCTGGTATCCACCCAAAAGGAGTAGCCAAACAACTACCACAATCCAGTGTAGGAAAACAGGTGTCCAAAGAGAACCGTCGTGGAAGTAGGCCAGGGTGCAAACTAGCCCCAGAAGGGCAGCCAGAGATAGAAAAATGGGGTTAACAAAGACCTGCTTGCCAGCCGGAAAGAAGGTATGAGCGTTGGCAGGATGATAGACCACGAACAGAGCCAGGCTAATGACAGCCCAGGACGATTGGGCGATCGGTTCAACTTTTTCCACCGGATTGGGCAATAGCAAAACCCGAAAAACCACTTCCTCACTCACTGCCGGAGAGAAAAGGGAAGTGACTAAAACGATTCCTACCCGCTTCCAGGTCAATTCTGAAGCATTCATTTGCATGAAGCCAGAGGCAAACCCCAGAGGCAACGCAACTAGAGCAAAGAGAACCAAAAGAATTGCCCCATATTGCCATGCGTCTAAAGCAGGAATCATTGCCCCTGCGATCGCGATCCGCTGAATCAGGAGTTGCACTAATCATTTATCCTGTATCCTGTATCCCTTATCCTTTCTAACAGTTCTAACAGTTTCCCCCGGTCCTATCTAATACCAATTTGAAAAATGAAGGTTGCAGTTGGGTGGGTGGGAGGTTGCCCTCAGTCAGCTTTCGACCTGAGCGCTCAAGCCGAAGGGGGTGCCCCCCTGCACCCCATCCCCAATCTGCCCTGTTCGCTATTTAAGTTTGTCTAAAATCTTCAATCTAAAATCTCCCTCTCCCCATGAACCAGATTCGCGCCCATGCTTTCATCTCTGGACGGGTTCAAGGCGTTGGCTACCGCTTTACAACTCAGGATACGGCGATCGAACTGGGCCTTAACGGCTGGGTGCGAAACCTGCCCGATGGACGGGTGGAAGCGATATTTGAGGGAACGGAGATGCAGGTAAAGCAAATGATTGACTGGTGCCACCAGGGACCAAGGGGAGCTATCGTCCACCGGGTCGAAGTTCAGTACGAACCCCCCACAGGTCTATCAGGGTTTGATATCCGACGTTAGATCATGCCTGGAGATCATGACCGGAGATCATGCCTGGAGATCATGACCGGAGATCATGCCTGATGTAGAATTGCTCGGCTGCCAGCTCAAACAGCGCCGCTTCAGTGTTGTAATACTGGTTTGTGAGTCCCAGCGGTTGCATCCCTAACCGCTGAGTCACCCGGATGGAAGCATGGTTTTGGGGCTTCACTATGGCGTAGATGATCGGCAGTTTGAGAACCGTAAATCCATAATCGATCGCCGCCCGCACCGCTTCGGTTGCATAGCCCTTTCCCCAAGCAGCCTGTTTTAAATGCCAACCGATTTCATAATCCTGCGTGGGTTGACCGGCATTATCGGGAAGCTGCTTTAGCAAGATTGCTCTGACGATTTGGCTGGTATTTTTTTCGACAATCGCCCACAGGCCAGTGCCATTCTTGAGTTCGGCAAAGCGAGCCACCATGCGCTGTAAGTTTGCTTGCTGAGTTGCAAGACTCTCCTCAGGTTTACCGCTCCCAATAAACCGCGTGACGTTGGGATCTCCGTAGATCTCAAAGGCTTGCTTTGAATCTTCTGCGGGCACCCAATCACGGATGATCAAGCGCTCAGTTTCCCAGCGGATTGCCATTGGTCACTAAATCCGCGATCGCACGAACTTATCCAACCGCTCCATACCCAGCTTAATCGTGTCCATATCGGTGGCGTAGGAGAGGCGAACATACTCATCTGCCCCAAAAGCAATGCCCGGAACAACCGCCACCTGGTATTCATCCAAGAGTGCATCGCTAAATTCCAGAGATTTCAACCCTGTTTCTTTGATGCTGGGCAGCAGATAAAAGGCTCCATTGGGCTTGGCGCAAGTCAGCCCAGGAATGGCATTGAGATAATCCAGCATGACCTGACGCCGTTTGGCAAATGCCTGGCGCATTTCTTCGATGGGTTCCTGAGAACCTTCTAGCGCAGCGATCGCCCCATATTGGGCAAAGGTGCAGACATTAGAGGTGCTGTGGCCCTGAAGGGTGATACAGGCCCGGATCACATCCAGGGGACCGGCCAGATAACCCACCCGCCAACCAGTCATCGAGAAGGCTTTAGCAAAGCCACTGCTGATAATCGTCCGCTCATAAATTTCAGGACCGGCAGCACCAATACTGAAATGCTCGGCACCGTCATAAATTAGTTTTTCGTAGATTTCATCCGATACGACGTAAATCTCTTTTTCGACGACAACCTCTGCCAGGGCCTTGATTTCATCAGGCGTGTAGACCATCCCGGTGGGATTAGAGGGGGAATTTAAGACAAACAAACGGGTCTGGGGTGTAATTGCCTGGCGCAATTGATCGGGCGTAATTTTGAAGCCACTTTCTGCGCTTGTTGCAATAATGACAGGCGTTCCCCCAGCTAATTTGACCATTTCCGGGTAGCTGACCCAGTAGGGAGACGGAATAATCACCTCATCCCCCGCCTCAATTGTGGCTAAAAACAAATTGAATAACGAGTGCTTGCCGCCGTTCGTCACAATCACGTTTTCGGAACCATAGCAAAGCAGATTTTCCCTTTGCAACTTTTGGGCGATCGCCTCCCGCAGTTTGGGCTCTCCTGCCGCTGGGCCATACTTGGTTTTTCCCGCTTCCAGAGCTTGTTCCGCAGCCGCAACAATGTGAGCTGGCGTGGGAAAGTCCGGCTCTCCCACGCTAAAGCTACAGACACTCATTCCCTGGGCTTTCATGCCCTTTGCTTTCGTATCTACCGCCAGGGTCAATGAAGGGGTTACCTGTCCAACACGTGCTGCCAGTTTCATTTCAATCCCAAGTCCTATCACTGTTGAGCCACTAGTGTTGCAAACACTAAATCTTGCAACATAGGGGTTTGGGGGCTTCGCCCCCAGAAGGGGTTCCATCCCTTCACCCCGTTCAAAACTTTTGTTTTTGTCTACTAGTTCAGGATACCCCAGGTATCTAAACCCAGCATGGGATTTTCAGAGTTTGTCAGTTAATCAAGATTAAAGAAATTGCTCCTTTGGGTAGAGCGAAGTATCAACGCATGTCCTTCCTTTGAAGGAGCCGCTAAGCGGTAACAGTACCGTAGCTTTGTATTCGAGGGGAACGAATGTAACAGGTTCTCGGTTTAATTTTCTAATTTGATAAAAGGAGAAATCCCATGAGTTTAGAAGACAGGGTCAAGGCAACCGCTAAAAACGTCGAAGGCAAGATTCAAGAAGCCGTGGGAAATAT
>JBAUTA010000741.1:0-5782 GCA_049581985.1 Kovacikia sp. | reverse complement strand
CACGCCCCAATAGCGCAGGTAGCGGTAAGGTCCATAAGTCTTCCCCGTTTTGGTATCGGGAATTAGCTTCAGTTCAATATGTCCTCGTCCCCCATGACTGCCCAGGGGTGAGCCATCCTCACGGGTTTCCTGGCTTTCCTCCTCAGCCTCTTCCCGCCGTCGTGACTCTAATAGCCCCTGAATCATCTCAGCCAGATCCCCCAAGTCCCCTTCGCTCCAATCCTGGAGTTCCTGAATCAGCCGTGCTGCTTTACCCCGCTTCGCCATGCTCCCCCCTTGGCTTGCAAAATTTACTTAGGGAATACTTCGGAGGTTTTAGAATCCTAAGTATTCCCTAAGTAAAATCACAATAGCAGAAGGGTAGGCTGATTGGGCAAGGATAAACAGGCATCGATCTCCAAGGCATCGACAGCACGAGCTAATCCCTCTGGCTATGAAAACGGTCATTCGTCGTCGAGATCTGCCCTGGGGTGTTCAATGAGGATCTTTTATTGTCAGGCTAATAGGAAGTCTTGGTGTGTGGCTGGCAATTTTGCCCTTGTAGAACTGGGGGTGGGAGACTGGAGCCTATCACTTTCTGCATTCTTGCACTGATAGAATCTGGCGGAAGTCTGCCACCTATTGAACTGGAAATGTTTGTGCCGATTAAGGACGATCGTGCTTTGGCTTCCGTTCAGCAACCATGCTTCGGCTTCGCTTAATACTCGTGCTTCGGCTCCGCTCAGCACTCGATCAGGCGTGGGTTGAGCGCGAAACTCACACCCAAATGCCGTCAGCAGCCAGTTTATTGTTAACAGATTAATATTTCAATGGGAGCGAGTAGATGGGTATAGTCTTTCAGCTCCAATCTTTCAGTTCTTAACGATCGCCTCAAGTTGCCCAATCAATCGTTCTATTTGCTGAGTTTTACCCGGATCACTCCACATTTGTTTGTTTTTGTTTGCCATTTGAACGATCTGGGTCAGCCGTTGTTGAAGGGTTGACAATTTTGATGGGTTATTTGTGCTACCGCTTGACCCCTTTATTTGCTGTTTGATTTCAGAAAGCGTCAGGGAGGAATTAATCACTTTCTCTAATAACGCCTGTCGGGACTCCCTGTCTTTAACGCTAGCAATCAAAATCCCTTTTGTATACTGAATTTTGCCCTGTCGAATGGCAGTTAAGACGTCGGCGGGCTTTTTGAGTAGAGGCAGGCGGGTGGCTACGAAGGATTGCCAGGTAATGCGTCCAAAGGCATCAAAAATCTTCTGAACAAGCTCAGCCTCTTCACTAACCAAAACGTTTTGGTTAGTAATTCCCTTAGTCGCGTTGTTCATGCGGTACAGGAAACTGATCACCTCTTCGGTGTCATAACCAAGTTGAATTTCCAACAGTCGTAGCGTATTATCTAGCTCTTCTAAAGCGCTGAAATCCCGGCGATTTGAATTTTCTGAGATTGCAGCATGGAAAGCTGTCCGGTCATTCCACTCAAAAATCTTGACTGGAATAGTTTCCAGTCCGATTATTTCGGCTGCTTTTAACCGCCGGAGTCCTGCAACCAGTTCATACTTATCAGGCTGATGGGGGTGCGGTCGTACCCATAGGGGTGATCGAATTCCATTCGGTTCTATATCGTTCAATGCCCATTGTTCTAGCTCAGTGGGATCGTAATAATGGCGAACGGGTTTGCGATCAGGGACAAAGGTGAAGGTACAAATAATTGAGCTGAAGGGAACAAACTGTTCCTTTGTCACCTCCACGGTTTGGACAATTTTTTCTGAAGTAGATTGGCCAAAGACGAAGCTCAGTTCTTCATTATTGGCAATGGCATCCTTGAGTTTGCGACGAGTAGTCATGATTCAGATTCAAATAACTTCAAAGCTTCAATCAGGAGTTTGGTGTAGGCATGGGCTGCAGCTTTAGCGGCTTCTCCTTTCATCCGAAATACGGTATTGCCCTGCCCTGGTGAATCCTTAATGCATTGCCGATCGGGAAGGGTCGTATTGAGAAGCGGAATGATGCCACTCTGTAGAGCTTCCCTGGCTTCGCGCAGCAAGATGGTGTTATCCCTGACCGCGTTAAGATAGATTGCCGCAACAGGTAAACCTCCTCGAATCTCCTTCGCTTGCCGGACAAATTGCACAATTTTGCCTGTACTTGCCAGGTCAATCATAGAATCCCGGCAGGGTATCAGGATAAGATCGGAGCGAATCAACACCGCTTTTGTGACCTCACTTGCGTTGCCCGGTCCATCCACGATTACGATGTCGTAGGACTGCGTTAGCTTCGGCAGTTCATCAAATAGGGCTTCCGGATCACTGATCACCTTGCACGGCAACTCCAAATCTTTGATCCAACCGGATGAGCTTTGTTGACCATCCGCATCAACCAGAATGGAGGAATAGCCCTTTTGAATAAACCAATCCGCGGCATGAACAGCCCCCGTTGACTTTCCTGCCCCCCCTTTCTGATTCGCAAATGCCAGGATTTTAGGAAGTTTCGCTGGCAAAACTGTCGAATCTGTGGACTTAACTCTAGGCATTAGTTAGCTAACCAAAACTTATGGTTTAATAGTTATGCTTTGATAGTAACATTGATTTGGCAATCCGATGAGAATTATTAGCCTATTAACCAAAACGTTTTGGTTAGTGAGGGCCAAGACCTCAGTAATCCCTTGTCATTCTGAGCAGGACGCAGGGCAGCGAAGCATCTCCAGGTTTGCGTGAGTCACCAGCGTAGAAGGATCGTAAAATTCTCCGGTTTGCTCTAGATAAAATCCACCCAGCAACAATCCCAGCCACACTTCTACCCACTTTAATCCTGAATGTTGAACTAATTGAATAAAGGGGGTGGGCTCAGGATTGTTGATAAAAAACTGCTGTAGCTGGGTAGCCCAATCTTCAATAGCTTCCGAATGGGCAAACGCTAAGGCTTGTTGTTTAATCTGTTCATTCTCCAGGATTTGAAGTAATGCTTCTTTGTCCCATTCCCCCACTACGGATTGAATGCTTTTACTGCGTTGACGGGTAGGGGCTGGAACAACAACTTCATCCAGATTAACGCTTAGGGAATGGCGAATAAAAGGTTCTAATAACTCACGGCATAGCCAGGGTTCTAGCAGGGGTTCTGATTCTAGAAAGGTCGGATCTTGTTCAAGACCATCTAAAATCTGCTGCGCTCGGGCACAAATTACTTCAGCCATTTGGGCGATCGCTTCTCCTGCAATTTGAAGCTGCTGATATCGGGGTAATGGCTGTAGTATTTGTTCTAAAACCTGCCAGAGTTGGTTTAAGTCGGCAGTAGATGGGTCTGCAAGTGCCTGTTGTAAATCCAGTTCTAGCTGAGTTCCTTGCATTGCTGTGCCTCACCGAAACTTACTGTTGGGATGCTACGTGGATACCGATTTTTTAGTGCTCTTCTTTATTAACTTTGACAGGCCGTAATGGACAGGGCTCAATGGGACAGTCCTCAGGTTGAATTTCGACAAAGGTATCCTCGAATCGCTCAACGCCAAAAGATTCCCGTAGTTGTTGTTGCATCTGTTGAAGATAGTTGGTGAGATCTAAGGATTTCATCCCTGCTGTGTGTCGAAGTTGAATTTTACCGATCAGTTGACCCTGTTGCCAGATCTCAGCGCCGATCGCATGCACAGGAGCCCGCAGATTCCGGCGAACAAAAACCAAAAAAGCTGCCAACGTTTCTGGTTCAGGCAGGGCCACCTCTATTAAGCCATCAAAGTTTGACGATCTGGCAGTTTTATTGAGTAGCCGCTGTGTCTGCCGCCGCTTCTGATTATTCCGTTGGCGATTGCGATAGTGGGATCTGCGTCGATGGCAGATCGACTCTTCCCAGCATTGATCTCCATTAGGACCATGCACTTTGCGAGCTTCATCAGCAGCAAGCTGAAGGGCACAATTTAAACATTTTCGATTTACCGGGCGTGCCATTTAACCCCCTGCTATTTCCTTGCAATCCGAGAGAAGCACTGGGTTGGGAAATCGGGGGCAGCTTTGAGGGGCAGGAGGGGGGAGGCAGGGATGAAAATTTCCATGGTGGGAGGGGAGGGGAGATCTGGGGAGACGACTGCATGGGAGGTGAAAGGGATAATAGCCAATGTAGCAGGGATTACGGCGGATGGCACAGGCGGCAAAGATAATTTAGTGTAATTTTAGTGTAATTTTAGTGTAATTTGCTGTAGATGGCTCAAAATGTTGCCGTTGACGGCATAAACGGCAAAGATAATTTAGTGTAATTTTAGTGTAATTAGTGACTGAAGCTTGGAGAAGGTTTAAAAACAACCTGTAGGGGCGGGTTGTCCAGTCCAATCATCGCTTGCCCGCAGGTAGGGGCGGTTTTGCCCCTACCGAATTCCAGAACTTATTTGATTCCCACTCCTGAGGCTGAAGGATCGGGGAAATGGCCCAACCCTTTACAGGGCTGGAGCTCATCAGAAATGGAGAATTATTAGTTATGGAAGGTTGTTGGAAGAATTCAGCCAACTTTAAAATTCGTAGAAGAAGTGCTACCAACCGACCATTCACGGTTTGCGGTTTATGATTAAGACGTTGACCCTTAGCAGGAAGTTTTCATGGCGATTGAGTCTACGGTGGGAGAAGTCGCGATTGAAACCAATTTAAAGCAGTTTCTTCTCGTTCTATGCGTCTCTCTGAGTGTGGCAACCTTACCCCAGATCGTTACCTGGTTCCGCAAAATTCCTTATACGTTGCTGCTGGTGATTGTGGGGTTAGGACTTGCCTTTCTGGATGTGCGGTTGGTTAACCTTTCGCCTGGGTTAATTCTCTCTATCTTTCTACCGCCCCTGGTGTTTGAGGCAGCATGGAACCTGCAGTGGTCCCGTCTAAAGCGTGATCTGATCCCGATCTGCCTCTTTGCCATTGTTGGGGTTCTGATTTCCATCGCAGGGATTACGGTCGGGCTGAACCAGGTGATTGGGATCTCCTTGCCTACTGCCTTGCTGATTGGAGCCAGCCTGTCCGCGACAGACCCGGTTTCTGTGGTCGCCCTGTTTCGAGAATTAGGCGTAGATAAGCGGCTTTCTACCCTAATGGAGGGCGAGAGTCTGTTTAATGACGGCATGGCGATCGTTGCCTTTAGCTTCCTGTTATCCTTTGCCTTGGGAACTGCTCACCTTCAAGCCCAGATGGTTCTAATTCAATTTCTTACTGTTGTCGGAATTGGCATTGGAGTGGGGTGTTTGATTGGGTATGGAATCTCTTACCTGACCCAACGGTTTGATCTGCCCCTCGTAGAGCAGTCCCTCACGCTCGTTTCTGCCTACGGAACCTATCTCCTGATTGAAGATTTGGGGGGATCGGGGGTCATCGGAGTGGTGACGATGGGATTAATTTTAGGAAATTTCGGCTCTCGAATTGGGATGAATCCTCGTACCCGGATCATTGTGACGGAGTTCTGGGATTTTTTAGCTTTTTTTGTCAACTCAATTGTTTTTCTGCTGATTGGTGACCAGATTCACTTTTCTATTTTGGGAAATAATCTGGGCACGATCGCGGCTACGATCGGAGCCATGCTGTTGACCCGGGCGGTTGCTGTGTATGGTTTGGGATGGTTGAGTAACCGCATGACCCATTCTGACATTTCACCCCCCGACCAAACTATTCTCTGGTGGGGTGGTTTAAGAGGCTCCGTGTCGATCGCGCTTGCTTTGAGTATTCCCGCAACTTTGCCTGAGCGGGAAGGGATTATTGCGACCGTGTTTGGGGCTGTCCTCTTCACGCTGTTGATGCAGGGTTTAACGATTCCGCCTTTATTGAAAGGGCTAAAC
>JBAUTA010000740.1:0-12460 GCA_049581985.1 Kovacikia sp. | reverse complement strand
GGTCTTTTGTTATACCAACTTTAAAAATGAAGGTTGCAGGCCTTTGCCCCCAGCCAGGGGTGGAGCCCCTGCCCTGTCCCTAATCTGCCCTGTCCGCTTATTTAAATTGGTATTATCTGTCCTTTCTCTCCCCCCATGCTCACCTGGATTCGATCTGGCGGTCACCGATTTGAAAGAGTTACCATGGATTTCTTGCGGAAATTTTTTTGCCAGGGGTTTTTGTTGGAAAATTAGTTCTCTAACCTAATCCGTTCGGTATGGGTATTTTCCTTTCCTGGAACTCACCTTAGACCGGGATGAAGAAAGGTGGGAAAGAACTGATTCAAACAAATAAAATCCCAATGTGCAAGGGATCCCGTGATCGGAGCAATTGGAAGTGAATCCCATGAATTTGACCGTTGGTACAGTTCTGCAAAACGGTAAGTATCTTCTGAGCGATGTCCTGGGACAAGGGCAACTTTGTACAACCTTGCAGGCAACTCAGGCATATCTCAACCAAACAGTTGTTCTCAAAACGCTGAACCCCGATGTTCAAAATCAAACCGACATTGCTCCGCTGAAACAGCGATTTATCGAGGAAGCCCGACGCTTTGCCCAGTGTCAGCATCCGGGCTTGGTTAGAGTTGTCGATTTGTTTATAGAGGCATGGTTACCCTTTGTCGTGATGGATTATGTGGCAGGGCAGTCTCTAGCCAGTCTGGTGCAAGCCCGTGAACCCCTGTCCGAAGCTCAAGCAATCCAGTACGTGCGTCAGATCGGTTCAGCATTGAGTGTGATTCACAGGAATGGTTTGGTTCACCAAGCTGTCAGCCCTGAAAACCTGATCCGTCCGCAAGGGGCAGATTTTGTCGTTTTAGTGGGCTTTGGAATCATGCGTCAGGTGGAGTTGGGGGCGGCAAATTCCGGGGCTACTAATCTGGCGGCTACGAACCATCCCTATGCTGCGATCGAGCAATTACAACCTTCAGCCAAGCTCTCAGCTGCAACCGATATTTATGCGTTGGCGGGAACGCTATATTTTTTAGTCACTGGACAGAATCCGATCGCAGCCACTTTGCGGGATCAAATTCCTCTACCATCTCCTCGCAAGCTTCGGCCCACGCTCAGTGCTGCGATTGAGGCTGCGATTTTAAGCGGTCTGGAGATGCATAGTCAGTCCCGTCCTCAAACCATTGCGGCATGGTTTTCCCTGTTACCGGGAAGCGAGTCTTTGCCTCCTGTCAGCGCCTTTACAAATCCAGAAATCGCGACGATCGCTCAAGTCCCTCAAACTTCTGGCAGTGCCAACGGCTCTCACTCAGCTCCACCTGCGCCCCAACCTGCGCCTCAGGCAACACGGGTGGTTGCTTCCCACTCCCCATCGGTTCCTGCCATCCTGGCTCGACCGGAGAAAAGTCGTTTTTCAAAAGCGATCGTTGCGACAGCGACGATCGCTGGAACGGTGGGTCTAGGTTTAGGACTATTACTCCGTTTCAGTGCCGCATCTGGAATTGGGCCTCGGATTTTTCATACCCAACAGTCCTTTCCACCCTTAAAAGACTGGCCTGGCTCAGCCGAACCAACGGCTGCTCCTTTAGCTCCCTTACCTTCTCCGCCTGCGGTAAGGCGAAATTTAGAACTTCCTCCCCCCCGACCCATTCCCTCGCCTGTCATATCATCTCCTTCTCCCGCCCCCCAGCCTTCTCCTGAAGCAACGGGAGAGGCCTTTCCATCACCCAGCCCTGAAATTCCTGAGGCTCCCTCGACGGTTCCTAAACCGCTTCCCCAGGCAACTGCTTCGCCTCAGCCCATCCCCTCTTCCTCCCCCCTATCCCCAGCCCAACCTGAACCATCCCCGGTTACGAAATCTAAGGAAGGGGGGATAGGTTCGGGTGTCAGGTAAAGTATGAAGGATAAAAAGGGTTTGGCAGTTTTTTAGCGGGGATATAGCCCATCGCCTAACCCCTAAGCGCGTTATAATCTTAACGAAGTGTGTAGCAATGTTTCATGAGCAATCCAATCGTTCATGCGTTTTTCGTTGGTAGAGCGTTATCTGAAGCTCTCTATGATCAGGCGGAAAAGGCCTTGACCAATTCTTTGAGTGAGCTTGGTAAACTTGATGCAGAACTGCGAGAGCAACTGCATGGTTTTACGGAGCAGGTGATCGAACGGGCAAATCGGGCAGAAGAGGAGGCTGTGCGGTGGCGTGGTGCCAATTCCACCGGATTCAATTCTCAGCCATCGGATCTGCAAGCTACCATTGACGAATTACGGGCAGAAATTGCTCAGCTCCGCTCGGAGCTTAAGCATTATCGCAGTAGCCGGACTTTGTAGCCTTGTTGGGTAGCCTGCTGCCCTTGTGTAGAGATGGTCCTTGGAGACAAAATGCTTGCTACTAAGGGTGAGTTTCTCCAGATGGCATTTTAATCACTGATTTATTCAATCCATTTAACAACGACCCAGGAATTTGAGTGTCTGTTTTCTCTCACGACTTCGACTCTCCCAATCAATCCAAGAAGCCTGCAGAAGGGATTGATGTCTCCCTTAAGGATTCAAATGGTTCTGCTGATGGTGAATCATGGGAAATTCATACTAACAGCGCCAACGGTGAGGGTGGTGTTCCATTGGCTCAGAGGAATGAGGTTGATGAACTGGCTCTTCTGGAAATCCAGGAAAAAGCGGAGGTTAGCAGCCAAAATTACATTTTCTCAGAAGAAGCGGTGGCTCAGCGCTATGAGCAATCTCTAGGAAGGAAAGGATTGGCATTTTTAGATCGGGTTGGCGTTGGGGGCGATCGCCCCAAGTCAAAGTCCTATGGAAGTAAAGCCTACCGCTGGAACCGGCAAAACTACTCTCGTTATCGTCGGGTTCTTGATATCCAGGGGTTTGTCTGGTCGCTATTGGCTGTCCAGTGGCTCTATAACAAGCCCTGGAGTTATCCGGGAGGCATGACTGAGGCAAAGCGTGGAGCCCGGCGAAGGGCGATCGCCGTCTGGGTTCGAGAAACCCTGCTTGATTTGGGACCGACCTTTATTAAGGTGGGGCAGCTATTCTCAACCCGTGCCGATCTATTTCCCACCGAATACGTTGAAGAACTCTCCAAGCTTCAGGATAAGGTGCCCGCTTTCAGCTACGAGCAGGCTCAGGCAATTATTGAACAGGATTTGGGCAAGCCTATCCAAAAGCTGTACCAGAACTTTGACCCGATTCCCATCGCCGCCGCCAGTTTAGGTCAAGTGCATCGCGCCCAGCTTCACTCCGGCGAAGAAGTGGTGGTGAAAGTCCAGCGCCCTGGTTTGCTGAAGCTGTTTGAGATTGATCTAAAAATTTTAAAGCGAATTACCCGTTCCTTTCAAAATCACCCGGATTGGGGCAGAGGTCGGGATTGGATCGGTATCTATGAAGAGTGTTGCCGGATTCTTTACGAAGAGGTGGACTACCTCAATGAAGGTCGGAACGCAGATACGTTTCGCCGGAATTTCCGTCAAGAAGCATGGGTGCATGTTCCGAGGGTGTACTGGCGCTATACCGCTCCCAGTGTTTTGACGCTAGAGTACCTGCCCGGAATTAAGATTAGCCACTATGAAGCCCTGGAAGCAGCGGGTCTAGATCGCAAGGAGCTGGCTCAAATGGGTGCCAGAGCCTATCTCCATCAGCTCCTGAATGATGGGTTTTTCCATGCCGATCCTCATCCTGGAAATATTGCTGCCAACCCTGATGGAACTCTGATTTTTTATGATTTCGGCATGATGGGTCGGGTTAAATTGGTAACCCGCGAAAAATTGCTAGAGACCTTTTTTGGTATTGCTCAGAAGGATGCCGATCGCGTAGTCAAATCTCTGATTGACCTGGGTGCTCTAGCGCCCGTTGATGATATGGGGCCAGTTCGGCGATCGATCCAGTTCATGCTGGATAATTTTATGGATAAGCCCTTTGAAAATCAGTCTGTCAGTGAGATTAGTGATGATCTCTATGAGATCGCCTATGGTCAACCGTTTCGCTTCCCAGCAACGTTTACCTTCGTGATGCGGGCATTTTCTACCCTAGAAGGGGTTGGTAAGGGACTGGATCCTGAATTTAATTTTATGGAGGTTGCAAAGCCCTTTGCAATGCAGATTATGGCCAATGGAAATCCTTCGTCGGAAGCAAGTAATATTTTAGGAGAATTGAGCCGACAGGCGGCTCAGGTCAGCAATACCGCCTTGGGACTGCCACGCCGGATTGAGGAAACCCTCGACAAGCTGGAACGTGGCGATTTGCGGGTGCGGGTGCGTTCGATTGAAACCGATCGGGTTCTCCGCCGCCTGAGTGGCGTTAATATGGGAACTAATTACACCCTTCTGGTGTGTACGTTTACCCTGTCGGCTACAATCATTTTGGCAACAGGTCACGCTTGGTGGGCATTGATACCCACGATCGCGGCTATCCTTGCTGCAATTGCCCTGGTTCGCCTCCTGATTCGCCTGGATCGTTCAGAACGGACACCCTGATTGGCAACTTCTCGCTGTAAACTACTGGTAACCAAACTTACAACAGTTGCCAAATAAAGGGCAGCCGATTTATGAAACGTCTTTTCACGGGTCTCACAGATGTAGGACTCTTGCGTTCTGTCAATCAGGATGCCTATTACATCGATCCAGATGGGCGCTTTTTTATTGTGGCGGATGGCATGGGTGGACATGCTGGAGGGCAGGAAGCCAGCCGCATTGCGACCAAAACTATTCAAGATTACCTGCTAAACCACTGGCATTCGGTAGAAACCTCAAAAGCTCTCCTGGAAGGAGCGTTTTTGGCTGCTAACCGGGCAATTCTGCAAGATCAGCGTCGCCACCCTGAGCGCTCTGATATGGGGACAACCGCAGTGGTGATTATCTTCCGTGAAGAGCAACCCTGGTGCGCCCATACCGGTGACTCGCGCCTCTACCGATTACGGGGTGCCAAATTAGAGCAAATTACGGAGGATCACACCCTGGTCGCCCGGTTGATGAAATTTGGGGAACTCACTCCTGACCAGGCAAAGGTTCATCCCCTCCGGCATGTGTTGGCGCAATGTCTGGGGCGGGAAGATCTTCAGCAGATTGATGTTCAGCAACTCCAGGTACAACCGGGAGATCGCCTCCTGCTATGCAGTGATGGCTTAACCGAAGAACTCTCAGACCAACTGATTGCCTCCCATCTCAAATCTATCCGCGTCTGCGAAAAAGCCGCTGCATCCCTGATTAATGCCGCGAAGGATCGAGGTGGTAGGGACAATATTACGGTTGTGATTGTGGCGATCAATGGGCTAAGCCGAAACGGAAATTGAGCTGATATTTCTTTCCTTATTTCTTCCTTTAGCCTTTATCCTGCCAAACGATGGCCACACTCAGGGCAGAAGCGATCGCTCGGCTGGATAGGGTTACCACACTGATTGCAAAAACGTTTTTTGCCTGACGGGGAAGATGCAGCAGACGGCGAGGCCCCCATTCGCATTTCCATATTGCCCATCCGCATTTCCATCGGGTTCATACTCATCTGCATATCACCCATCTGCATGGGTTGCATCGGCTGCATAGGTTGCATTGGCTGCATGGGTGAACCTGGAGCACGCTCACCCTGGCTCATTGGCATCGGTTGCAGATTGCCAGGGGGCATTTCATTAACGACACGGACCCCATTTCCTTGAATCTGAACAAAGGTATGGCCCTGGGTAGTTGTTATCTTCAACACCACACCGGAAGACGATTGAAATAGTTCTGGTGGCGCAGTCCAGGTTCCTGTCTGAAACCCACAGCTTGATTGCTGCTGCTGCCCTGGCCCCCCGCTGGCAGTCGTGACGATCGTCTGAGTCCCCAGATTGTCAACATAGACTCGCTGACCCATTCCCAGTTCGCATCCGTAAACTATCACAGCCCCTCGGTGCGGAAGTTCTTTAATGACTCTATTGTCAGATGAAGTTCCTCATTCATGAGGGTCCTTAACAATTGTATTACTTGCCCCTTCAGCAAGCCTTATCAGTCAACTCTGTGAATTTACTGGTAAGACTTGCTGAAATTGCTTTCTTTTAGTGGGCTCCTGTATGAAGCTGACAATACAGCGACTAGTCTTGTCAAACCGTGCCCAACAATGGATCAGCTTCTTTTTTCAGCCAACCCGTTGCTTGAGCCCCAGGCTCTATCAACCTTTAACTTAACAGGCAGCAAGGGTTATTCCGATCTACGGATACCTTTGTCAGAAGCGTCCTGGCAGCCTCTGCAACGCTCCAGTACGACAACCACTCTGGTCTTCATCGACGCAAGGGTGAGTGAGTATCCAACGCTGTTAACTGGTCTAGAACCGGGAGCTGAAGCCTATATCCTGAGTCCCGTGCAAGATGCGATCGCTCAAATCACCCAGATTTTGCTGAACTATACCGGCATTTCTAGCCTGCAAATCATTTCTCACGGGCGATCGGGGGAATTGCAGTTAGGCGAAACCGGGTTGAATCGGGATAACCTGAATCGCTATGTTAGTCAGCTAGCATCCTGGAAAAAGGCATTGATTCCCCATGCCGACATCCTTTTGTATGCCTGTGATCTGGCACAGGGGGAAGAAGGCAAAACCTTCGTGCGGCGTTTGGCAGAATTAACTGGGGAAGATGTGGCAGCATCCGATGATCGGACTGGAAGTTCCACCATTGGCGGCGACTGGAATTTAGAGTTTCAAGTTGGTGAAATTACTGCTCCCCTGGCCTTCCAATCCAGCACATTGCAAAAGTATGGTGCCTTTTTACAGAGCGCACCTGTTCTGAATACTTCAGGGAACCCACGTTTAGATGCGATTAGCCAGGGGACGGTTGATTCAGCGGGAACACCCATCACAACGCTGATTTCTAGATTAGGTGGAACGGGAATCACCGATGTTGATGGGGATCCACCGGCGATCGCCGTCACAGGCGTTGATAATACTAACGGCATCTGGCAGTTTTCTACCAATGGCGGAGCGAGTTGGTCCAACTTCGGCTCAGTCTCCGATACGTCTGCAACCCTCCTGGGGCCAACTTCCCTTTATCTGAGCGGCTTAGGGACTCAGCCGGACACCCAAAGTTGGCTCAGCTTTACCAGCCAGGACGTGACCCTCCCATTCAACGCAGCCACTCAAACCCTCAGCAGCGGTGGCACGATCCTGAATTCCACAACCAACAACGATAACGGGATTTACGCGGGCTATAGCAACTACACCTCTACAGGGGAACTGAAGAATCCTGGGTTTCCGACCCTCGATCGCAACGCTGGCTACAGCCTCACGTTCAACCTCCAGGTACTTTCCGAATCACGCACCAATCAAAATCGCGCAGGCTCCAGCATTATTGCCCTTAGTAGCGACGGTACACGGGGCATCGAGCTGGGCTTTCAGCAACTTTCTAGCACGACTGGAAACATTTTTGCCCAGGGAGATGGCGTTACGCCCAACCCTGGTGGGCAGACCAACGGTTTATTTCTGGCAGCGGAGAATTCTGCCTTCAATCTGAATCAGCAGACCGCCTATACGCTGTCGGTAAAGGGCAATACTTACCAACTATGGGCGAATGGCGTCCAGATCCTAACCGGACCCTTGCGAGACTACACCGCCTTTAACAGTCCCTTTCCCATCAATCCCTACAGACTGAGTAACTTTGTATTTTTGGGTGACAATACAAGTTCTGCCCAAGCCAGCATCAAACTTAGCCAGATCCTGATTCAGACAGATACGCGCATCCGGTTTGTCCCAACCCCTACCTACAGCGGAACAGCTAACCTGACCTTTCGCGCCTGGGACACCAGCAATGGGTTGGCCAACGGCACAACTGGAGTCAATGCTTCCATTAACGGCAATGCTGCCGCATTCAGTGCTGACAGCGAAACCGCGTCGATTACTGTGACTGGTAGTAATCCCGGTTCTCCTACCCCTCAAAAACCGATTTACTGGCGTAACGATGCTTCGGGTCAAAACAGCATCTGGCAGATTAATGGCACCACCTTTAGCACGGCCTTTTCCCTGCCCACTGCAAACCCTAACTGGACGATCTCAGGCGTAGCAGACTTCAGCGGTGACAGCAAAGATGATATCCTCTGGCGCAATCGTGTGACGGGACAAATCGCTATCTGGCAGTTAGATGGCACTGCTTACAGCACTTCCTATACCCTGCCCACTGTGAATGTTAACTGGAAGATTGTAGGGATTGCTGACTTCGACGGCGACCAAAAAGCAGATCTGCTCTGGCGCAACAGCGTCACGGGACAAACTGCTATTTGGAAAATGAACGGCACCAGCTTTAGCACCTCCTATGCTTTGCCCTCCGTCATCCCTAGCTGGACGATCGTGGGAATTGCTGACTTCGATGGCGACCAAAAAGCAGATCTACTCTGGCGCAACAGCGTCACAGGACAAACTGCCATCTGGAAAATGAACGGCACCAGCTTTAGCACTTCCTATAATTTGCCGACTGTAAGCGACATTAATTGGAAAATTGGCAGCCTTACTGATTTTGACGGTGATGGCAAAATAGACTTACTCTGGCGCAACTATCAGTCAGGGAAAAATGTCATCTGGCAGCTAAATCACACCACTTTCAGTACAGCCATAGCCCTCCCTTCGGTAGTTAGCTCTACTTGGAGAATTTATTAGTCCGATTGGTTAGGACGGAGTGCAGGGGTAAAACTCCTGGCTGGGGCTAACGCCCCCATTCCCCCTTTAATCCGCTGTCCGAATCAAACTGGCGATAGCTATATCTGGATCATAGGCCTACTTCCGTGAAACGTTTCCCGCCGATTACCAATCCTGAATACCTGGTTCATCGGCAATGGATGGAACGGGCAATCACCCTTGCGCAAGCCGCCGGAGAAGCCGGAGAAGTCCCTGTTGGGGCGATTGTGGTAGGACCCGATGGACAGGCGATCGCCGAAGCAGAAAACCGTCGAGAGCGGGATCATGACCCCACTGCCCATGCCGAAATTCTGGCATTACGGGCAGCAGGCAAAGCGCTAAAAAATTGGCACCTTAACCGCTGCACTCTTTACGTCACCCTGGAACCCTGCCCCATGTGTGCAGGTGCGATCGTGTTAGCTCGTCTAGGGTTGCTCGTCTATGGGGCAGATGACCCTAAATCCGGTGCTGTGCGGACTGTCATAAACCTGCCCGATAGTGGCTGTTCTAATCACCGTCTTGCTGTAATTGGTGGTATTCTTGAATCTTCGTGCCGTCAGCAGCTACAAATCTGGTTTACTCAGCATCGTCAAAGGTGAGTGCTAGGGCGCTCATGCCACAAACTAAACTGTCCATTTCAAAGAAAGCTTTTCATCGGGTTATATCTACGGTAGAGACAGGCACATTTTCGCATCTTACCAGTCTCGGCTTTTGTCATGAGTCCGTCTAATTCTACAAACCCTGTTGAATCTACTCTTCGTCGTCCCCCGGTCATCCAGATAAGCTCGCACAACCTGAAGCAGGTTCGTTGGGGAAAGTTTGTTGCCCAGGCAGCAATACAGCCTTCTCACCAGAAGGCTGGGGCGCTTCCTAACCGTTCTCGATTTTCCCCCTGGCTGATTTCTCTGGCGTATCCCCTGGGTCGTTACTTCCTGATGCCGTTCTACTTTGAGCGGATTGAGGTTGTCGGAAGGGAACATCTGCCCTTGTCTGGTCCGGTAATTCTGGCTCCAACCCATCGATCTCGTTGGGATGCCCTGATGATTCCCTATGCGGCAGGGCATGATGTGACGGGACGACATCTTCGCTTTATGGTGACGGCGGATGAGATGGTCGGCTTTCAGGGCTGGCTAATCCGCCGAATGGGCGGTTTTCCAGTCAACACCATTCGCCCTGCGATCGCCAGTCTGCGTCACGGGGTCGATTTACTGCAAGCAGGGGAAGCCCTGGTTATTTTTCCTGAAGGCGACATTTTTCGCGATCGGGAAGTGCAACCTTTAAAGCCAGGTCTGGCTCGTTTGGCAATTCAGGCAAAAGCCAGCCAAAGTCAACCCGCCATTAAGATTGTTCCGATTTATCTAGAATACAGCCACTCCCTGGTGCCCTGGAGATGTCGAGTCAAAATTAGGATTGGTGAACCCCTGGAAGCTGCTGACTATTACGGTAGTTTCATGAAACAAGGTGCCCAGAGACTAACTACAGATTTGCAGAATTGTTTAAGACAATTGGCTACGCCTGAAATCCCGATGTAGGGGTGAGGATGGAATGGTCAGGCGATCTTCTCGTTTAGGCCCTGGACATTTACCTTAGAAACCCCCTGCCTACTGGTGACATTGCCCCTAAGCAGGAATGCGCCTCGCAGAATAATTTTTGTGATGCCCAGCCCGTGTATCAACTCGCTTACGGTGAGGATAGGCACTTTAGCGCTCCGCATTTTTTGCTCTAAAAATTGCTAATCCGATCCTCTATTTTTTATTAACGAACGTGTTTTTCATCCAGGCGACCGACAAGAGAAACAAAAATTGTACAGACCAGAGCATAACTTGCGAAAAAAAGACTAACACCTAACATATAACCCTTCCTTTTTGAGCACGTTTTTAAGTAATCTAGAATCCTACTTCTACTCTAGGCCACGGGGAAAAAAGCTGCATCACCCAGGAGAGTAATCCTCTCGGAAGATCTCTCAAACTCAGGCCCGCAGGTAAGTTCCCCAAATCTGACCCCTGACTCAGCTATTAGGAATTTGCAGATAAATAACGCATAGCTATCGCCAGTTTGATTAGGAAAGAGGATTAAAGGGAGAGTGGGGTCATTGCCCCCAACCAGGGGTTCACCCCTGCGCCCCGTCCTAACTAATCGGGCTACGGCTATATCTACTCGATGTAATTGATAGGGGCGAATCATGCCTCGTCCCTTTAAACGGCATGAGAACTATCCTGAAGAACTGTTAGCGCCCCAGTTCCTGCGATCGCAGATAGGCGGCGTAAACAGCTTCAATTACCGCAGAACGGAACCCAGAATGCTCTAACTGAGCAATGCCAGCAATGGTCGTACCACCGGGACTAGTCACCCGATCTTTTAGCTCACCAGGGTGCATTCCAGTCTCTTGTAACAGTTGGGCAGTCCCTTTGACTGTTTGCAATGCCAGCTTCGCTGCAATTGCCCGGGGCAATCCTGCGGCGACACCACCATCGGTTAATGCTTCAATCATGACTGCAATAAACCCCGGACCAGAGCCGGATAATCCCGTAACTGCATCGATCAGAGATTCCGACACCTGCACCACTTCGCCCACTGCCGCAAAGATTTGCTCTGCCTGGAGCAGATGGTGGGATTGGGTATGGGTTCCCGGAGCGATCGCCGTCATCCCAGCCCCAATAGTTGCGGGGGTATTTGGCATTGCCCGAATCACTGGTTGACCAGGGAAAGCCACCTCAAGCTTACTGAGCGGCGTGCCTGCCAGAATCGAAATGACCAGCGGTAAGGCAGTCTTTGGGGGATGCACGATTCCCACAAGACCGTTAACGACTGACTCAAAGACCTGCGGTTTAATTGCCAGCAAGAGCACCTCTGCGGTTGCTGCTGCCTTATTATCTTCCGTAACCTGGACTCCATAGTGTTTTGCCAGAAACGAGCGGCGCTCAACCTGCGGTTCACTCACCAGCACATCTTCGGGCAAGTAAGCCCCCCTAGTAACGAGGCGGGATAAGAGGGCTTCCCCCATTACCCCGCCACCAATCATGCCAAGTTTTGTCATAGCTATCAGCTGTTGAGCATCAGCTATCAGCTTAAGTCAGGTCAACAATCACCACAATACTCACTTGCAACAGCTTATCTGGCTCTCCATTGACCGCTGATAGCTAATTGCTTTACTGCGCCATCCGGATTTGTTCAGTTCCCCATGCTGCGGCAGGAGCGCTTTGACGAGGAGCACGGGCCTGAACCTGGGGTTGGGGAGCCGCTTCGTATCCGTTAGGCGATTGAGTGCTGACTTGAACACAGCTAGGTGTGAACAGAAAGATGCTCTCACCAATCCGCTCCTGGTGACCATCGATCGCATAAGTTCCACCAGCAACAAAATCTACTGCCCGCTGAGCCTGGTCAGGATCCATGATGGTTAGATTCAGCACAACAGACTTCCGTTCCCGCAATGCCTGAATTGCCTGGGGCATCTCCTCAAAAGAACGAGGCTCCATGACAACAACTTCAGAAATACCGTTAGCAGCACCGGGCATCCCAATAACGTTATTCATGCCAGGTGCTCCGATGCCAGGGTCAGCAGCCATGGGGACGCGATCGCGGAAGCGGGTACGACGAGCCCGCAGATCTTCCTGCTGAGGTTGGGGGATTGGTTGGGGCTGCTCTTGCTGGTAAAGGTTTTGATAGTCTTCTCCATCCATTTCATCGTACTCATACTCATAATCCATCGACTCATTGAACCCGACGAAATCCCGTAGTTTGTTGAAAATATTACTCACTGTTCACGCTCCATCACGATCAGGGTTTGATTGATAATTGATGCCAATGATTTAGATATTCAGAAACACAGCTAAATATA
>JBAUTA010000739.1:0-4549 GCA_049581985.1 Kovacikia sp. | reverse complement strand
CACTAGTTCGTAGCCAGTGCAGATTTGAGCTTAAGCTTGAGATCCGTTCCTTTTTTGAGAACCACTTCCCCACCTGGACTGGATAGGACAAATGCGGCAGCGGCAGCTCCGCCTGCAAGTCCACCGTGCTTAAATTTTGCCTTGTCGCCGAGGAAATGCCCCGCCGCCGCACCCCCAAGAATAATGCCTACATTTTGAAGAAATTTCCCTTTGGTTTTGCTCTCAACCTGGGTATTGACCAGCGTCACATCAAGGGGATAGGAGCTTTTATTCTTGAGCGTAATATCATCAAATACCAGTTTGAGAGTCGCTTTTTTGCCCCGTGCTGCCTTCACCACATTTTCCAGATGTCCCTGGATCTCAGCATTTTTCAGCGTAGGATTGCCGCCAAACAATCCATTGTTAACCCGCAATGTAAAGCGGTCCTGGTCCCGGTTTTTTCCCGTAGATAGATCTTGTTGAAGGTCGGCATTAAACGTGGTTCCTGCCGGAACGGTAGCTGACTTAGCCTGAGTGCTATTCGAGCTAGAAGGGGAAATATTGGCTGCGCCACTACTGCTTTGGGCCGAGGGGGCGGTTTGGCTGGCTTGTTCGGGAGCTTTCTTGCAGGCAAGGGTGCTGCTCAGCAAAGCGGCACTAAGGAGAAGTGAAATACGCTTATTCGTCATTCGTGTGGACCTCAGTAAAGGTTGAGATTCATGAGATTCAAGTGAATTTTAGTCTAAAGTCCGATCGCGTCAAATAACGGGGTTCAACATCTTTTGGATAGAACCCGAGGATAGAACCCGACCGTACTTCAATAACTTGCTGGAGACAGGGTTGCTAACCCCATCCCCAGACTTTGTAGCAGTACGGAGATGCTCATCATCGTCCTAGGATTCCCTCTCCTGTCTCCAATCGGACTACCCTTTAAATTTCTCCGTAATTCGCTTCATCGCCTCTTCTACATTCTCCCGACTGTTGAATGCGGAGATGCGGAAATAACCTTCCCCAGCAGCACCAAAACCGGAACCCGGTGTCCCTACGACATTGCAGGTTTGCAATAGCTTATCAAAGAAATCCCAACTGGAGAGATTGTTGGGCGTTTTAACCCAGACATAGGGGGCATTCACGCCGCCAAATACCGCCAAACCTGCCGAGGTTAGTTGCTCTCGAATGATGCTGGCGTTCTCCATATAGAAACTGACCAGGGCTTTGGTCTGGCTCTGCCCTGCGGGTGAGTACACCGCTTCTGCACCCCGCTGCACGATGTAGGATACACCGTTAAACTTGGTGGATTGGCGACGGTTCCACAGTTTCCACAGCTCTACATCGGAGCCATCCGCCGCTTTTGCGGTCAAGGTCTTGGGCACAACGGTCAGGGCACAGCGTGTGCCGGTAAAGCCTGCATTCTTGGAGAAAGACCGAAATTCGATCGCGCATTCCCGGGCTCCCTCAATCTCATAGATGGAATGGGGAATCGTCGAGTCGGTAATGAACGCTTCGTAAGCCGCATCAAAGAAAATGATGGAGCCGTGGGCTTTAGCATAGTCCACCCATGCTTTCAGGTGTTCCTTTGTGGCAGTTGCCCCGGTTGGGTTGTTAGGAAAACAAAGGTAAATTAGATCAACCTTTTGGGTAGGAATCTCGGCAGTGAACTGGTTCTCTGCTGTGATGGGCAAATACACTAACCCTTCAAACTCACCTCGATCGTTGGCGGCTCCCGTATGCCCTGCCATTACGTTAGTGTCTACATAGACGGGGTAAACGGGATCGGTGACGGCAATGCTGTTGTTCTTCCCAAAAATATCCAGAATGTTGCCGCAGTCACATTTAGACCCATCGGAAATGAAAATCTCGGAGGCATCCACCTCACATCCCCGCGCCTGGAAATCGGAAGCTGCGATCTTTTCCCGCAACCAGGCATACCCCTGCTCTGGACCATAACCCTTAAAGCTGGCGCGATCGCCCATTTCCTCCACCGCTTTGACCATTGCCGTGCGGCAGGCTTCCGGTAAGGGTTCCGTCACATCCCCAATGCCCAGACGGATAATTTTTGCCTCTGGATGGGCTTCCGCAAAGGCATTCACCCGTCTCGCAATTTCGGGAAACAGATAGCCCGCTTTAAGTTTGAGATAGTTGTCGTTAATAGTTGCCATGATCGATCGCTCTGAACGCCTTAAAACAGTAAAGCAGAGTGGGTAAGGTTTCGATTAGCGGTTTTAAGGAAAAACCCTGTGTTTATGGTAAGTAGTACACCAAAAATAAAGGTTTGCAAGAGGGGAAGGGGTTCTACCCCTGCTTGGGGGCGAAGCCCCCAAACTCCCAGGGTGCAAAATTTAGGGTTTGCCACACTAGCAGATAGTCTGTTTTGTATAAATTTCTTGGGTGCGCTTTCAGTTCTGGCGGCACGGTGGTTTCCTCTCAAAATACCAAACGGTCTGACAGAAGACCGCTTCCAGATATCTTAAAACTCCACATCCAGGGGGGCACGGGGAAAGGGGATGACATCACGGATATTGCCCATGCCAGTCATGAACTGGACAACCCGTTCAAAACCCAGACCAAAGCCAGCATGGGGCACGGTGCCAAAGCGGCGCAAATCCAGATACCACCAGTAGGGGGCAGGATCGAGTCCCTGAGCCTGAATCCGTTTTTCTAGTACCTCTAGGCGTTCCTCCCGCTGGGAACCGCCGATGATTTCACCAATTTTGGGAGCCAGGATATCCATTGCCCGGACGGTCTTTTCATCCTCGTTGAGGCGCATGTAGAAGGCTTTGATTTGGGCCGGATAATCGGTAACGATCGTCGGCTTCTTAAAGTATTCCTCCGCCAGGTAGCGCTCGTGTTCTGATTGCAAATCCGCGCCCCATTCAAACGGAAACTCAAAGGTTTTACCCGACTTTTCCAAAATTGAAATGGCTTCCGTATAGGTCACCCGCGCAAACTCGTTGTTGATAATATTGTCCGCCGTTGCCAGGACTGAGTTATCGATTCGCTGGTTAAAGAACTCCATGTCTTCCGGGCAGGTGTTCAACACATGCTTAAAGATGTATTTAAGGAAGGCTTCCGCCAGATCCATATCCCCTTCCAGGTCGCAAAAGGCCATCTCTGGCTCCACCATCCAGAACTCTGCCAGGTGTCGAGAGGTGTTAGAGTTCTCTGCCCGAAAAGTGGGACCAAAGGTGTAGACATTGCTGAACGCCATCGCCATGATTTCCGCTTCCAGTTGCCCACTGACCGTGAGGAATGCCTGTTTCCCAAAAAAGTCTTTGCTGAAATCCACGCTTTTCTCTTCCGTGAGGGGCACTTGCTTCAGATCAAAGCCCGTAACCGTAAACATCTCACCCGCCCCCTCACAATCGCTGGCACTGATGATGGGGGTGTGCACCCAGAGAAACCCCCGTTCCTGAAAAAACTGGTGAATCGCAGTTGCGGCGGCGTTACGAACCCGGAAAACGGCTCCTAAGGTATTGGTACGCGATCGCAAATGCCCGATCGATCGCAAAAACTCAAAGGAATGGCGCTTCTTCTGCAACGGATAGGTTTCCGGATCTGCCTCCCCATAAACGGTCATCGAATCGGCCTTCAGCTCAACCCGCTGCCCCTTTGCCGGAGACTCCACCAGCGTTCCCGAAATCTCTACCGAGGCTCCCGTATTAATTTGCTTAATCATCTCGGCATAACCCGGCACATCCTGATTTACAACTGCTTGCAGCCCTGCCATAGAAGAACCGTCGTTTACCTCTACAAAGGTAAATTCTTTCTGTTCCCGTTTGGTCCGCACCCAGCCTCTAATCGTAACGGTTTCGTTGGGCTGTCCGGTGCGGAGGAGGTCGATGATGCGGTGAGTCATGGGTAGGGTGGGGGAAGAGAAAGTGGAAAGTAGGAAGTAGGAAGTAGGAAGCTGAATCTGAGTTTAGCGTCGTTTATGGATCAGGTGCGCTTTTACGCTCTAATTGAATGACCCTACTCCCCATCCATGCTCTATGGTAGGCTGACCAAAGAAATTTGAGTCATTCCACGTCATGCGTAGCATCTTCCTTTTTATCGCCTCTAGTTTAGATGGTTATATTGCCCGTCCTTCAGGGGAAGTGGATTGGCTATTCACCGATCAGGACTATGGCTATTCTGATTTTTTAGCTGAAGTCGATACAGTTTTAATGGGAAGAAAAACCTACGAGCAGGTTTTGACTTTTGGTGAATTTCCCTATCAGGAGAAGCAGTGTTACGTTTTTTCAAAAAATGCTGACTTTGATGCGTCTCCCTATGCCAAAACAGTTCGTTCCGATGTTAAAGATTTTGTTAAAGACCTACGCCAGTCAGAAGGCAAGAACATCTGGCTAGTAGGGGGAGCGGATTTAATTCGTCCTTTTCTTGTTCATCAATTACTTGATGAACTTATCCTTTTTATCCATCCGATTCTGCTTGGCAGCGGCATTCCATTATTTAGGGAGGAGTTTCCCAGCCAGGCTCTGAAATTGATTGGACATCAATCCTATGACTCAGGACTGTTGCGGATTGTCTACAGGATGGCTAATCAACCGGCTGACTAAAGCAGGGGTGGGGC
>JBAUTA010000738.1:0-2201 GCA_049581985.1 Kovacikia sp. | reverse complement strand
CTGCTATCTCACTCAATTGAGCCAACATGCTAGAAAATCCTGCCTACACCTCCCAAGGGGGACAGCCGTTCCTGATTGATGTGATGTCCAAACGGGACAAATTGATTTTCGCTGGACTGGTGACCCTCTGGTTGATTTCGCTGGTTTTCCTGTGGGAATGGTTTCTGCAGCCAATCCATCGAGTTTCTTGGAGCGGTACTATCATTACCAGTCTTCTGCTCGGCTGGCAAACCATCCTACCTGGCTACTATTTCTGGTTTGTTGCCAGGATGAAGCGGTCTAATCCAGACATTCCGATCCCCAGCTATTGGCGTGTGGCCATGATAGTGACGAAGGCCCCTTCAGAACCCTGGTCTGTGCTGCAACGAACCCTAGAAGCCATGCTTGCACAGGAGCATCCCCACGATACCTGGATAGCAGATGAAGACCCTCAACCGGAGGCGATCGCCTGGTGCAAAGCGCACGGAGTCCAGATTTCCTCTCGAAAGGGGGTTGCAGAATATCATCGCCCCAACTGGCCTCGTCGGACTCGGAGCAAGGAAGGAAATCTAGCCTACTTCTACGATTTCTTTGGCTATGCCAGCTACGATGTCGTGGTTCAACTGGATGCCGACCACGTCCCCGAACAGGGGTATCTGAAAGAAATGATCCGCCCGTTTGTCGATCCGAGGGTGGGGTATGTTGCTGCGCCTAGTATCTGCGATGCCAATGCTGGCGAAAGTTGGGTGGTCAACGCCCGTGCCTATGCGGAGGGATCTTTGCATGGATCTTTGCAGGCTGGTTATAACAATGGCTGGGCACCTCTGTGTATCGGTAGCCACTATGCAATTCGTACGGTGGCACTGCGTGAAATTGGGGGAGTGGGGCCGGAACTGGCCGAAGACCACTCGACCACCTTCCTGATGAATGCGGCGGGCTGGCGAGGGGTGTTTGCCCTGGATGCTGAGGCCCATGGAGATGGGCCTGCCTGCTTTTCGGATTTTCTAATTCAGGAGTTTCAATGGGCTCGCAGTCTAACGACACTTCTGTTGACCGTAACGCCTTACTACCTTCGCAAGTTGCCCCCCCATCTTCAGTTTCAGTTCCTGTTTGCCCAGGTCTGGTATCCCCTCTATGCACTAAGCATGGGGATCGGCGTACTTATACCTGTGATTGCGCTCCTGCGGGACGAACCCTTGATCAGCGTTAATTATCTGGACTACGTCGCCCGGTCATTTCTGGTCACATTCACCTGTGTCTCCTGTGTCTCCTGGATTGCTCGGCGGGGATGGTTCAGACCTCAATCGGCAAAAGTGATCAGTTGGGAGACGTTCTTATTTCAGTTGGCGCGTTGGCCTTGGGTGGCAGCAGGAATCGGCAATTCGATCGTTGCATGGCTAATGCGTAAAGAGTTGTCCTTCCGGATCACGCCTAAAGGCGATAACGCTCCCCGCCCCTTGCCTCTGAATGTGTTACTTCCCTATCTGGCGATCGCCATCGGATCCGCTTTGGCTGTCATTACCATCAATCATTTGCGCCATGCCCAAGGTTACTACTTTCTGACATTACTGAACAGTCTGTTTTATACAGTTGTATGCTTGGGCATCTTAAAAGCACACATCTATGAAAATATGCCCAAAGCCGCACGGTATATCCGGCAAAAGTTAGCAATTTTCGTTGCCCTTGGTTGTCTCGCCACAGCCTTGGGGATGAAAGCTCAAGCGTCCTTCAGCGGAATTTTACAGCCCGTGCACGCTCAAACGGAAAAGCCATCTTTGAATATCGCAAATCGCCGATTTTAAGTGCCCTGCTCGCGGGTTTATGGGTGTCCTGGCAATCTACTTTGACGACCCTCTCCCTTAATTTGTCGTAAATGTTATGACTATTGCTCGTTTGTTGCTACCAAAATCTTTGCTCAGTTTGACTGTATTACTCGCAGTGCCGCTCAGTCTGACCGTGGTGGCACCCTGCTTTGCCCTAGAGTCAGGATCGGCTCCTGCAACTCAGCAGGCAATTTTTGCCAGTGGGCAACTTGCTCAGGCGGCAAAGTTACGAGATCAAGGCGATTTTACAGGGGCGATCGCCCTCTACAAGACACTCCTGGAAACGGCTCCCAACGACACGTTGCTGCAGAAAGAACTGGCAGTGGCCTATGCCTATAACCAGGAGTACAGCAAGAGTATTTCGCTGCTCCAAACCCTGCTCAAAACTGAGCCTTCCAA
>JBAUTA010000737.1:0-1870 GCA_049581985.1 Kovacikia sp. | reverse complement strand
CCTAAGTCCAGGGCAGAAATGGAGGCGCTGGCTGACCTGGGAGGAGTGCAAATCCAGCGCTTACCCGGCACATTAGGATTGCATGAAGAATTTGCGGCTGAGGTCGCAGAAGTCGTTTTACCGTTTTTAGAGGCCCAGATAGGGAGCGTTGGGAAGTAGGGGTGTAGGCGCGTGGGGAAGGGGGGAGTCTGCCCTGGTTCTCAAGGCCGTGTGGGGAAACTAATTGCAAACACACTGCCCTCACCCAGCTTGGAGCGCACCGTAATGCTGCCCCCCATTCCTTCTACCAGGGTTTTGACGATCGCCAGTCCTAACCCATGCCCGCCTGTGGGTTGGGTTTCGTCTCCGTTAGCGAACCGGGCACGGGCTTCATCCACCCGATAGAAGCGCTCAAAAATGCGGCTCTGATCCTGGAGGGGGATCCCAACCCCCTGATCGCGGACTTGCACAATTGCCATCCGATCGACCCGCTCTAGAATTAACTCGATCGGCTGGTGCGCGGCTGAGTATTTGACGGCATTATCAATCAAGTTAATCAACACTTGTTTCAGCCGATCGCGGTCTACGATCGCTTCAATAGTGTCTGCGGCCTCAATCCTGATAAACCGATTACTGAATTTTTCTGCCATTCCGGTTACTTCAGCCACCAGATCATTGAGCATCAATGGCTCCAGACGATAATGCATATAGCCGCTGTCTGCCCGCGCCAGGTCTAGCAAGTCCTGGAGTAGGCGAACGGTGTGATCGGCTTCTGAAACAGCCGTTTGCAGGGCTTCCTTCTGATAGTCATTCAGGTTGGTGCTCCGCCGCAATAGACTTTGCAAATAACCCAGCACAACCGTCAACGGGGTGCGTAATTCATGGGAAACATTGCTGACAAACTGGCGTTGTTGTTCCCAGGCCTCAGAAAGTCTGGACAACATCATATTGAAGGTTTGGGCCAGTTCCTTGACCTCCGTGGGCGCATGGCTGAGCTGCAATTTGGCTTTACTCAGATCCTCAGCTGAGATTGCCCCTGCCATTTGATTCATGTCCTGCAAGGGCCGGAGCGATCGGCGGATGCGCAGCGAGATCGCCACCATGGTGAGAATAATGACCAGAATGCAAACGATCGCTAAACCCTGAATCGCTGCAAGCAACTGATGCTGATCTACAGTCACATCCTGGGCAAGGTATACATGGCCCAGCAACTTTCCGTTTACGCTGACTGGTCCCTGGCACAGGATCAGGTAACGGTTTCCTACCTGGTAAACCTGTGGCTTTAAGGGCATTTCTGCAACAGACATCAATTCAGGGGTTGCAGTAAACGACGAGTTTAATCCAACTGACTGAGCCAATAGTTTCTGGCCATCAGAGCTTTTCACCCAAATCAATAAACCGGGGACAGAAACGCTATCAATGGTCTTTTGTAACCCTGCCTCAACTGGCAGCATCTCGCTGTAAAGTTCCACATCCCTGGGAAACCGGCTAGCAATGTATTCAACGCCCTGAGTATGGGTTGCAATCAAAATCCGCTGCATTTTCCAACTTGTCCAGATAGCAACACTGCCTAAGCCCAAAATCGAGAGTGCCGCAATTTCTAAGGTGAGCCGAAATTGGAGTGAAGACGGGTCAAGGTGTCTTTGCCTGACTCGACGGATCGCCCCCAGAAATTTGTAAATCAGTTGCATTGGAAAATAGTTCTGTCCCGTTCATTCAATAATGTTGACTCCAAACTGGAGTAATAGTAGAAATTCTTATCCAGCTATTTTTAATCAGCTATTTTGTTCAATTAACTGATTCAGCTAATTTTCATTCGATTGATTGAGCATCGCTAAGTAGCCAGGTGCAATTAAATTAAAGATGATTTTAGGGGGGCAAGGGTAAGAAT
>JBAUTA010000736.1:0-1523 GCA_049581985.1 Kovacikia sp. | reverse complement strand
AGGATTAAAGGGGGAGTGGGGGCGTTTCCCCCAGCCAGGGGTTCACCCCTGCACCCCGTCCTAAACAATAGGCTACGGCTATAACTGCCATCGTTACACCGACTTTTGAGGAATTGCCATAGCAGTCCTCAATCATTTGTGAACAAGCAGAGCGGTGAAAGTCTTTTCCTGGCGAAAGAGGCTTTCACCATCTCAATTAGGATCGCTATAGAAGCACACCCACGATGATCTTCCAATGGCTATTGACCTGACGCATTGTGTAATTTAAGTCAAAGCGTTCCAGTTCACAGCCATCTTTTTTGTACCGGATTACGGTGCCCGTGACGATCGCGAGATCATCCCGCAGTTGTCTGACTTCCAGAGATTCAGTCTTGCCGTAATGGTAACCACGTAGTTTTAGCGTTAGCATGGCAAAACCAAATGCCATCCAGCCGCAGAGGTGGTTGGTGAGTCTGACTGGCTTTTGTTCAGTAATCAGAATGGCGGGATACTGATAAAACGGCAGAACGACTGAAGGATTAAGGGTTTCAAAGGCTTTGGCATAGTCCAAAAAGGTTCTTAGAATGGGTGGGTCGGCTGCAACAACAGCAGTTGTGGGGTTGGTGAAGGCTTCGTCCATTGGTCTATCCCTTAATCGTTAATCGTTATTTGAGAAAGTTAATGAGAGCGATAGCCGTAGCGTTGGGATTGCTGACGCAAAAACCATGACTGGCACCTTTGATCACGA
This sequence comes from Kovacikia sp., assembly GCA_049581985.1. Classification (GTDB taxonomy): domain Bacteria; phylum Cyanobacteriota; class Cyanobacteriia; order Leptolyngbyales; family Leptolyngbyaceae; genus Kovacikia. Next base: position 796 of record JBAUTA010000736.1, on the reverse strand, counting down.
CTTGCTGGGCACCCGGAATTTTTTGAGCAAGTAGATCGCTATTTTGGAGGGGAATAACAGGGTCCCGATCGCCGCTAATGACCAGCGTGGGGGCGGTGATTCTGTCCAGCAGATTACAGGTGTCATGGTTATTCATGGCCTGGAGTTGGCGTTGCAGGGCGGTTCCTTTACTATGGAATGGCGCGGTTGCTTGGAGAAAGTTTGTCAATTCGGGTTGATGACCTTGGATAAACTCTGGAGTGAAGAGCAGATCGAGGAGGTTGCCTGTCAGTAATCCACTGACATCCCCAAATTCGCTACAGGTGCCGCCTGCGGCTGTGCAACCGAGGATTAGTCGCTTGAGTTGGTTGGCATGGTTGAGGGCAAAGTGTTGGGCGATCATGCCGCCCATGCTGACACCAAAAACGTGGGCTTTGGGTTCGCCTAAGGCGATAAGCAGATTGGCAGCATCGTCTGCCATTTGGGCAAGAGTATAGGGATGGGTAGATTGGCTGGTTTCGCCGGAGTCCCGGTTGTCGAACAGAATCACTTTGTAGTGCTGGGCGAGAAGATCAGGGAAGACCGTGCCCCAGTCGAGGAGGCTGAAGCTAAAACCCATGATTAGCAAGAGGGGTTCACCTTTGCCCTGAATTTGGTAGTGAATATCGAGGTCGCCAACAGCGATTTTGGGCATAGTTTTAACCTGGGGTTGGGAGGGAACTAGGGGGAGATAAAGGATTGGATTTCTTTCCTTAGGGGCTTCGCTAAAATTTTGAGCCAGGTTTTCAGGATTTCTGGGCAGGGGCGATCGCTAAAA
>JBAUTA010000735.1:0-2796 GCA_049581985.1 Kovacikia sp. | reverse complement strand
TTCCATTCCTGATATTTGAAATCGATAGCGGTTTGCACTTGGGTGAAGGACAAAAGTGTGAGGTACAGTGAGGGTGCTTCGCGCCCCACTGTACCTCACACCCTTGAAAAGGGCTATAGATAAGTCTTTGTCCCTTCTTCGAGAGTAGCCATCAATCAGATTGCTCTCCAGCAAATCAATCCTGGCAGGAGGGATTTGTATCGAAATGCTTCACCCTAGCCTCGACGACCCCGCCGGGCACACCGCTGTTTTGCCCTGCAATAGAGCCGCAGGAGGGGTTTTGGAGGGTTGGGCGGTGACACAGACGATCGCCACAGTGGTCTCGTTATTCTTGGCATCCTTGACCACAAAAACAGATCCTGAATAGCTGGTCAATCCATCCTGTTTTGCGACCGCGGTTGAAATTGCTCGATTTTTTCCATCGCCAACCGTTTTGTAGAGATAGCTTGAGTTATCGGGAATGGTGGCGTTTAGCTCTGCCAGATTTGCGGCAAACCGTTTTTGCCTGGCAAAAAACTCAATTTGCTGCTGATTCAAGGTTGTGACGGCATTGACGACGTCAACCCCCGCCTCCGGTGTACCACCAACAATCAGGGGGATTCCACCCTTTGAAGTGTCCTTTGCTATCTGCGTGGATGGGCTACTGCCATCTTGTTTAGCAATTTGCTGGGTGCGTGCCAATTCCCGCTGATAAACTACTAGCAATTTCTGCGCAGCCCCATAGTTGCGACTGGAGCGGGGAACTGCTTTCAGGAAGGCGATCGCTCGTTGCCATTGGGTCACCACCAGTTTCCAGTCTTCTGGGGTTTGGGCATCTTGGGCTAACGCTTGAGCACTGGTTGCCTTATCGATGCCCTTTTGATAAGGGTCCGTAGGTAGAGCAGCAGGAGAAGGGCTGGTAGCGATTGGCGCAGGGGGGGCGATCGAGGATGGCATGGAAGGGGTTACCGCAGGCTGTTGCCCATTGCCACAGGCAGGGGTCAGCCAAGTAAGGCTACCCAACAGCAGTTTGTGATACCAATTTGCCGATACTCTCGTCATTCTGCCCTTTCTCGCACAACCTGATCGCCCCCAGCGACTTAACAAACATTCGATAGTTTCAACCAATTTAAAGGATTGGATTGCAGCGTACGCTCTGGTAAAGCCAGCCCAAAGCCCTGTCCATAGTCCACGCCCAATTCCCGGCAGAAGTCAATATCTTCCGCATCTTCCAACCCTTCAGCCAATACCAAAATTCCTAATTCATGGGCAGAGCGGAGCAGGCTTGTGAGCAAAATTTGCTTCAGTTGGTAACGACCACAGCCTGACACAATCCGGCGATCGAGCTTGATAAAATCAGGGCGAAATTCTAGGAAATAGTGATCCGAGGAAACATTGCCATAGAGATCATCGATCGCGAACCTGAATCCCCACTCCCGAAATCGGTGAATAATTTTGCATAACTCCGAGCAAGGAACCAGGGCTTCAATTTCCGTTAACTCAAATACAATCTGCTGGGGACGCAGCCCCAAGTCAAGTATCTGCTGAACGTTTTGCTCAAAAGAATGGGGATTTTGAATAATGGCATTAGGCAGAACGTTGATAAAGAACGTCTGAAAAGCCTGCACGGGTAGGCTAGTTGAGTCTTTAGCGATTGCCTGCAGACACAGCGTCCGCGCCAGTTCATCAAACTCCTGCAGCAAATTCATGGATAGGGCTGCATCAATCAACCGTTGCCCCGTAACGTAGTGCCCGTCATCATCATGGGCACGGGCGAGGCATTCGTAGGCGATCACATGCCCTTTTTGAAGGCTAAAAATAGGCTGATAGGTAAAAAAGAGTTGCTGCCTTGCTAACACCTGGAGAAACCAGGCGTATCTTGCAGATTCCGTAATGGTGCTGATCGGCTGGGCATCAAGAAACTCAACCAGCAGCATTTTAGAATCCAGGGGCGATCGGGTAATGCAGTAACGGGAAGCAGACTGGCTCATTTCCGGGAGCACCTGACTCATCTGCAAAAACATTGCTGAAAGCTGACTATTGGTAACAGTTTGGTATAAAAGTTGAGGAATAACAGGGATAGGCATAAATCCTAATTTACGCAGACAGTAACCCGTTTCCAGGTCACAGGGTTGAATAATTAGCTTCAGTGGATCTGTTAACGAAGTTACAGGACGCACTAGAAATATCCCTTGGTTTCATACAGCATCAGGTTTATCGATGAGCCTTGCAGCAGCCAATCCCACTCCTCTAAACTCAACGAACAACCTGGAAAACGAGTCTTGTTAAACCTTAAGATTTGTAATAGAGAACTGTAAATACACACCACTATAGTTGACAACTTTCTTAAAGTTTTGAGATTCGTTAATCTCGTGTAACGTATCCCGCCCTGCCAGGGAAGTCAAGCATCCTTAAGCAGGTTTTTGATCTGTCCATCCTAAGGATCTCTAAAGGTAGGGGAAATGATAAATCGCTGAATTGATACCCGTACTATAGCGATCCCGTAATGCCTCGCGGGGATTGCCCCTAAACAGAATAAAATAGCCCTGGTTTATAAACTGTCCTTCACTTATCTTTCAAAAGAGTAAGGGAATGATAGGAGGGACAAATGGGTAACAGTCAATGGATTACAGAAATTTTGTCGCGCAGCTTCCCAGCCTCTATAACCATTGGGGACAGGAGGGGGTTGCTCCTAAGTCAGGGCAATTTCAAGCGGCCTTAAATCGAATAACCGGGATGACAACAGCAAATGTGACCCAACTCCTTAATTTTGCTGTTGAGTGCCTGGAACCGGGAGAAGTCTATTGTGAGGTCGGT
>JBAUTA010000734.1:0-5041 GCA_049581985.1 Kovacikia sp. | reverse complement strand
GTTGTAGACACCTGCTGTTAGCCCCGGCGGCATTCAGGTTGCTGATACACGATTGCTTTAAATTTCAATTGAAAAACACAACGTGACCAATCAAAAAAGGAGCCTTCCTATGAACAATTTAGTTTCTAATACCCTATCTAACGTGATTTCTTTCTGTAAACAACTTCGATTAGAGCGGTTTTTTATCGCTGCTTTAGCGGGTTTTCTGCTGTTGGTAAACACTGCTTGCAGTCAAACCTCACCCCCTACTTCTGCCCGCAGCAATGATTCTATCCTGCGTTCTGCTGACTCCCGCGGCGGTAATTCTTCCAGCCCCTATCAAGGACAGGGTAAACAACAAAGAGAATTGTACGATACCGTTCAATCCCGTAAAGGCGGTATGAATAACTACAATGATGATTTCAATCAAGATAGCGCTAGCACAAAGGCAGAAGCGAAAAATTTAATTAATCGCGCCAAGCAAAATCTGCAAAAAAGAGCAGATACTCCTGAGCAATTCTCCAAAAACTTTAACTCGGGCACTCCGTTAGACGAAAGAGCTCGTAATCTGGCAAAAGATGTGACTGCCCCCGCCAAGGAACTTCAGCAAAACCTATCGGAGGGTGCTGATAAGGGTGTCCGTAATATCAAGGAAAACACGGCTAACTTCCGCGAGGATGCTCCCCGTGTAGTTGAGCAGGCAGGGCGGAACGCTCAAGGTGCAGTTAATGATCTGCGCGAAAGCGCTGACGATCTTTCTAAGGGCGTTCAGAGAGCTGCAGGTCGAGCCGCTGAATTTGCTCAAGATCGGTCCTAGTAGATCAAAACGAAAGTTTTGGAAGGGGGTAAAGGGGAAAACCCCCTTTTGGGGGCGAAGCCCCCACTCCCCCATATTGCAAAATTTATGATTTGCAACACTAGTACGACAAAAAAGTTTTGAAAGGAGTAAGGGGGGAACCCCTGCTTGGGGGCTTCGCCCTCAAAGGGCTTTTGCCGTGAGCACAACTCGACTCCGCTTGCCAATCGCCCTGGCCGAAGGGTGAAACCCCTGGCTGGGTTGAGGCATGAAACCCAATACTACAATTGATTCCACCTACCCACTGAATCCTTATAAGAGGATGTTTTAAAAGTCCCTGATGGTGTATCAAAATTACCCAGATCCCCCTAAATCCCCCTTTTTAAGGGGGACTTTCACTGTTCTCCCCTTGAAAAGAGGGACTAGCAGCCTGTCGGAGTAATCGAAGTTCTCGTTACCAGGCTCTGCCTAGTAACGTAAAACTGGAGGTTCTGCCTCCATCTGACTAGAGGCAGAGCCTCTAGATAGGCATTCCCAGGAGGATCCTGAGAACGAGGAGAGTCTCCTCGACAGGCTGCTAGGGGGGATTTTGAAGTGTCTAACATCCCAGCTTATACCTTTTCAACCACTCTCTAAGGTTGCTCCGACTGTTGCTAAGTAACCATTTAATCCCCGTTTAGATTGAAGATTGGCGGGACAATCGGCCTGTTCCTAAAGTGCAGATTCCTTGAAACGAGGGGTAAAGGGGGAGGATGGGGGAATTACGATTTCCGATGAGTCAGTTGAGCTAAATTCTGAATTTTGAACTGCTGCTGCTCTGCCCGCTTCGTCCTCGGCTTTATGATCTTCTGAAAGGGGAAATCTGAGGGTAAAGGTTGCTCCCTGTCCCTCTCCAGGGCTGGCGGCATGAACGGTGCCTCCATGCAGTTCTACCAGATGACGGACGATCGCCAATCCCAGGCCCAACCCGCTGTGCAATCGGGTGGTGGTACTATCGGCTTGCCGGAAGCGCTCAAACACATTAGGCAGGAAATCTGCCCTAATGCCGATGCCGGTATCGATTACCTGGATTTGAACGCACGGCAGCGGCAGAAAATTTTCTTCCCCACTCCCAACGTCCCCTTCCCGACTCCCCGCTTCCACCTTCTCTAAGCGGATTTCCACCCTGCCTTTTTCAGGCGTAAATTTAATGGCATTGGTTAACAGATTCCAGATCACCTGTTGCAACCGGAAGGGATCTGCCCGCACTCGTCCAATGGCAGTATCCAGGGCGGTTTCTAGCTGAATCGACTTGGCCTGGATCTGGGGACGAACTGAATCGATCGCCACTTCAATCACAGAAGCCAGGTTAATTGGAGCAGTATTCAAAGTCAATTTCCCGCGAATGATCTTCGAAACGTCCAGAATATCTTCGACCAATTGTGCCTGGACGATGGCATTGCGTTCAATGGTTTCCAAAGCACGCTCCATCGTGAGTGCATCTAGCTTTTGGGTCCGCAGCAAACGCGCCCAGCCTAACATGGCACTCAGGGGGGTGCGCAGTTCATGGGAAAGAACTGCCAGAAATTCATCTTTCATCCGATTGGTTGCCTCTGCTTCTCGGCGGGCAGCCTGTTCCCGAATCATCTGTTCACGGTCAGCTTCGGCTTGCTTGCGTTGGGTAATATCTTCAACGGTGCCAACGTGCCCGATTAATTTGCCGTCGTTTGAGAACATGGGGGAAGAACGAACATGCGTCCAGTGAACGGTTCCATCCGCTAACTGAAAGCGATATTCGTAGGCGTCTTCTTGGGGTTTGCGCTTGTAATACGTCCAGTCTGCTAAGGCCCGTTGGCGATCGTCGGGATGAATGAAGTGCATCCAACCTTCCCTCAAACCTTCCTCGGAGTTAAATCCACAAATTGTTTGGCAGCGAGGGTTCGTGTAAATACATTGGCCAGCCGTATCGAGCAGAAAAATACCGACTGGAGAACAGGCACTCAGGGAGCGGAAACGTTCTTCACTCTGGCGCAGTTCCGAATTGATGTCTTTTAACTGGGCTGCTTGCTGTCTGACTTCCTCAGTTTTTCGATTGATAATTTCGTTTTTCTTAAAAAGATCAACAAATACCGCTACTTTTGAACTCAGAATCACCGGATCGATCGGCTTTAGCAGGTAATCAACCGCTCCAGCCGAATATCCCTGAAAAACAAACTCATCACTGGTGCTGAATGCGGTTAAGAAAATGATTGGAGTGTAGCGCGATCGGGGACGGTTGCGAATCAGGTTAGCCGTTTCAAACCCATTCATTCCAGGCATTTGCACATCCAGCAAAATGACGGCAAAATCCTGTTCTAACAAACATCTAAGTGCCTCCTCTCCAGAGTGGGCTCTAACCAGATTCTCCTCCAGTCTACTTAAAACTGCCTCTAGCGCTAGCAAATTCTCTGGGCGATCATCCACCAGCAAAATGTTTACTTTGGGGTCTAGCTGCATAGACTCAACTCCGGACAGGGCAACAAAGGTTCATTAAATAGGGCGCGATCGCCGTCAGGGGTAAAACCGCGTCAACAGGGGTCGCATCTATGGCTGCCTGGGGCATGATACCGCTCTCAGCCATGGTCGGTTCCTGAACAATCGCCAACCCGCCTGCGGCTTTGATGCTGTGTAAGCCCCGTGCCCCGTCGTGATTGGCTCCAGTCAAAATAATCCCAATAGTTTGTTTGCCATAGGTATCGGCGGCTGACTCAAACAAAACATCGATCGAAGGTCGGGAAAAAGAAACCGGATCGTCGATCGAAAGCGAGAAATATCCCGGCTCTACCAGTAAGTGATAGTCTGCTGGAGCCAGATAAATTTGTCCTGGTTGAATTTCGTCCTTATCCTCCACGTCTTTAATCGGCAGGGAAAGGGATTGCTGTAAAAAGTCAGTTAAGCCGTTGCCGAGGTCTTTATAGCGATGTTGGACAATCGCGATCGCCACCGGAAAGTTGCGGGATAACCCACTTAATAGGATTCTCAAAGCAGTTAGCCCTCCGAGCGAGGTACCTACGACAATAATCTCAAACCCCATCAGTGCAGCCTCCGGTAGATGCGATTACCCAGTTCCTCGTAGTGCGATTCGTAGGGTGTTAGTTTGAGGGTTTCCTGTCGCCCCAAACAGAGAATCCCCAAAGGACATAAGCTATCGTAAAACAATTGGTGGACACGCTTCTGCAAAGTCGGGTTGAAGTAAATCAAAACATTACGGCACAAAATGACATTGAACTCGTTAAATGAATTGTCCGCTGCCAAATTGTGTTGGGAAAAGATAATGTTCTCCCTTAGGGAAGCACGAAATGCCACATTGTCATAGGCAGCGGTGTAGTATTCAGAAAAAGAGTGCTTGCCCCCTGCTTTGAGGTAAAGCTGGGTATACTCTTGCATTAGCTCCAAGGGATAAATGCCGCTTCTTGCCTTCTGCAAGACGAGTTCATTCATATCGGTGGCATAAATGCGGCAGCGATGATAAAGCCCTTCTTCCTGGAGCAAAATTGCCATCGAGTACACTTCCTGGCCAGTCGAGCAACCTGCATGCCAGATGCGAATGAAGGGGTAGGTCGCCAATACCGGAACGACCTGGTTTCTAAATGCTACAAAAAAATCGGGATCCCGAAACATGGCGGTGACGTGGACGGTCAAGCTCAGCAGGAATCGCTCCATGCAATCAGGATCGTGCAGAACCCGATCCTGTAGGGCTGAAATGGTAGTTAATTCCTCAGCTTCCATGATGCAGCGAATACGACGTTTCAAAGAAGATGGCGCATAGTTGCGAAAGTCGAAACCATACAAACGATAAATACCCTCCAGTAGTAACTGAATCTCAACCTCTTCCAGGTCCGAGTGGGGGGTGGGGGTAGCGGGTGGGGGGTGGGGATGCAAATGAAAGCCAGGATAAAATTTACGGTTAGCTTTGTCTGCAAAGGTCAGCAGGTAGCCCTAATGAATAGTCAGTAAAGGGCGTTGGGGGATGCATCTGCGGGCAAAAGGTTCTACCCCCAAATCATCCTGAGTTTGATTGCGCCAGCTACCTATATAGACTGTGGACAAGGGATCTAGCCATAGGAATAGACATTGGGCAATTCAATCAAAAATAAAAGCATTTCTAACGGGTATCAACTATCTAAAGGCTGAATTTACAGGCTGAATTGACCGTTTCCATTTCTCTCCCTTCCCATTGTGGCAAAGCGGAGGTTTGCAACGCAACGCAGCAAACAGGATGGTATAGCCCTTTTCAAGGGTGTGAGG
>JBAUTA010000733.1:0-4594 GCA_049581985.1 Kovacikia sp. | reverse complement strand
GCGACAGCATTACCGCTAGTGGCTCCGTCCACTTCAGCAGGTTGAGATACTTCTGTTGAAACAGTGTGTACTTGTGACCAAGCGTTTTCTCTAGGCATTTGGGATATCTCCAAATCTCATGCAATAGATATTTTGCTGCATAGTATTCCAGAAACAACTGGTGGTGAAATTCGATTTGGTTCGGGTTCGCCGCCTCTTGCAATAAATAGCATCGGGTTAAATCATGGAGCCAATCTTTGGCTTTTTCGCCTGAGTTCTTCACGCCATGCTTTTTCAAAAACATTTCCAGCAGGTGCTCTGCCCGCCCGCGCTCAATTTGCAACCATTTCCCCGTCGGACTTCCATCCGCCTGCAACATGCCAAACGCTAAACAGCCTAAGCTCTCGCTATTCCAGTTCCAAAACTTCTCATCGGTTCTTACTCCTTCGACCTTTTTCCAGGTGTTGTACTTTTGATCTACTGCTTGAAACAACTCCCCCTTGTTCTGGGGAATCTGCTGCGTTTCTCTGAATACCTCACACAGGAACTTTAAAAACAGCGGCGTTTCGGCTAGTTCCCGCAGGTGATCGCTTAACTGCTGGCGCAATCGCACATCGGCATATGGGTTACCCGGTGGTTTTAAATCTATTGAGGTCGTCGTAGATTGGACGTTCAACTGTTGCAGCAACACCTCAGCATAATCCGGCAAATACTTCTCGACAAACGATCGCATCTGCCGCTCCGTCAGCCCACACATCTCCAACTTCTGTTCAATTCCTAACCCTGTCCCCAACTCCCGCGAGGTAAAAATCATCGGTGTGCTTGGGTTGTCGTCCCGAAACTGACGCACTTCATGCTCTCGCTTTTCTGATGGAATTTCATTCAGTCCATCCAGCAGTAAAAACAGCCGTCCATCCAGCAGTAACCCATCGATCTGCTCCGCTTTCACCCGCAATTCCGCTCGCCGAAACTCCGCACAAATGGCATCAAGGATGGGGCGATCGCCCCGCAACGCCACCAGTACCGGAATCGGCTGACGCTCATCCGTTCGTGCTGCCTGAGCCAACTCCCACCGCAACCGTCCCAACGCCATCGATTTCCCCGATCCGGGTTTGCCCACCAGCAAGACATGCCCCTTCTGGACATATTTCCGCAGCCCCACCAGCACTTCCAACCGCTCGACTTGTTTTGTCTGCTGCTCTGGGACATCCGGTGATTGCCCTTTCTCTTCTCGATACTCCACCTGCAAATCCATTAGCGTGTAGCGATCGCCCTGCTTTGCATAGTCGTTAATCAAATGCTGAAGATAGACAGAGAAATCCATAACGATTCTCGGTGTTTAACCGTGCTGAATCTATGGTAGGCGATCGTCCTTGCCTGTGCCTTTAGAATGCAATTCTAAAGGCACAGGCAATTGGCTGGGTGATCGCGATACTCACATATACCCTTGCAGGAGTGCCCTCACCAAGAGATGAAGCAACCCAACTATGTATTAAGTGTTACATTTGCTGGATAAGCACCCATTTTCCCCACGATTATCTGTCAAATTTGCGGGATAATACCCTCTTTTTAAGGAATTAAACAGAAACTTTGCTGTTTAAGTCCGTACTTTCGGGGTGTTATCCGTCAGTTCTGCTGGTTAATGCTGGAGACGGGGGTGTTATCCGTCAGTTTTGCTGGATAACACCCTAAATACCAGAGTTATCCAGCAGCAATCCATGTCAGAACCCCAGCCACCCCGCTTACTCGATCAGGTGAGGCAATCACTTCGACTCCAGCATTTCAGTCTTAAAACCGAAAAGTCTTATGTTCACTACATCCGAGATTTCATCTTGGTTCACAACAAGCGCCATCCCAAAGACATAGGAGCCGATGAAATCAGGGACTACCTTTCCCACCTGGCAATTCAGCGAAAGGTCGCAGCATCCACTCAGACTGTAGCGCTGAGTGCCCTCTTGTTTCTCTATCGCCATGTTTTGCAGATTGACCTGCCCTACATTGATGACATTGAGCGGGCAAAGCGTTCTGAGAAGCTACCCGTTGTCTTTACCCGCTCAGAAGTGAAGCAAATTCTGGCACATTTAGATGGAGTTGATTTTCTGATCGTGAGCTTGCTGTATGGCACAGGCATGCGGCTGATGGAAGGGCTACGGCTGCGAGTGAAGGATGTGGATTTTGAGTATCGCCAAATTACCGTGCGGGATGGCAAAGGACACAAAGACCGCCTGACCATGCTCCCCAACACCCTGGTGGAACTCCTACAACTCCAGTTGCAGAAGGCAAAACAGTTACACGAACTGGATCGATCGCTGGGGTACGGAACTGTGGAAATGCCGAATGCTTTAGAGCGCAAGTATCCCAATGCCAATCGACAGTGGGGGTGGCAGTTTGTGTTTCCATCCTGGAAGCGATCGGTTGATCCGCGTGCTGAAGTTATGCGAAGACATCATCTTGATGAGCGATCGCTACAGCGGGTCGTGAAGCAAGCGATCCAGTAGGCAGGAGTCGTCAAACAACAGATGATTCAGCCGACAAGCAATGATTGGTACTCTGATTCCAGATTTTGGCATTCGGTAAAGACTGTTTTCTCTACAGTCCTCAGGCGATCGAGTTCCGCAGTTCGGTTAATTTCGTAGGATTCCTTTTGTTTCAAGAGGTTGTCTAACTCGCCTTTGCGAGATTGGATGTCTTCATTAACGCGCTTGATGACTTCTCGCTCGTAAGTGTCGAAACATTCCTGAACAGCGCTGTAGATTGGTTGCCATTGTTCTTGGGCAACCTGGGGCAGATGTTTCACCAATTCGGTTTTGATTGCCTTCGCAAACTGCTTACGGGCGTGGTCGGCCTGCAGTGCCCCTACTCCTAGGCCCACCAGGGCAAAGGCAACGGGTCCCATAATTACACCAAACAGTCCCGTCGCGATGATGGAAACCCCCGCAGCCGTGAAGAAATTGAGCAGGATGCTCTTGAAATCAAACCCGGTTGCTGCCAGGGCGGCTCCGGCAAAGTTGCCCGATGCCAGGGAGAATAGCCCCATTGCCCACTTTGCCCATCCGGGAGTGCCGTCATCGTCAGAGTTGAGGCTTGCCCGTGTTTGAATATTCTGCCCCGTTAGCTTTTCGGTGATCTGGTCGGTCACTTCAACATAGGATGTGCCATATTTGGCCGCACTCTGGGAGAGCTGGGCAAAGGCTGCGTTGAGTTCCTTTTCAGCGGTCAATGTCCAGGCGAAGAATTTGTCGTTGACGTATTGCTGGAAGGACTGTTGAGCAGCAGCGCTGAACTGCTCTCGCTTAGTTTCGCTGAAGAAGTCTAGAAAACTGAGATCGGGGGGTTGGTAGCGCAGAAAATCTTGTTCAAACGTACTTTCCAGATTCAGGACGTAGGTGCGGAAAGAGTCCGCGATCGCCCGCGCTTTCCGGTCCCGCAGAGTTCGAATTTCATCCCGAAACTCATCCCGAATAGTGCTCAGTTGATCAAACTGAGGCTCCACCGAACTGATTCGCTGCTTCAGTTCTGCCACATCCTGATCTAAAAGGGGAATGCGTCGTTCGATCGCTTCCCGAACGCGGGTAAACGCCTGACGGGCAAGGGTTCTGGCTTGGCGCAGTTCCGCGATCGCCCGTTCCTGAGTCAAAAACGTGTTGAGTGCTCCCATGAACTCTGGAAAGCCCGTTCCTTCCAGAGACGCCGCCGGATCTTTGACTCGTCGCCGCAGAGCGGTAATGGCTGAGATCTCAAACACCCGCTCATCGTAGACATCCCCCCCTTCGACCAGGCAATATTCCGCCAGATTGGCATGAAACACCTGCCGCAACTTCCCTTCGGCTTCGGCTAACTCCTCCGGGTCGTCTGGGTCGATCAGTCCTTCCTTCACCTGATCCCAGGCATTCACCAGAAAGAAGACCGATAGCCCCCGATCCTTGATATAGTTCTCCAGGTAGCGGCGCTCTGCTAGCGTGCAGGGTTGGGAAGCCCGCAGGACGAACAGGATTGCATGGCAATTGACGATGTAGCCCAAGGAGAGTTCGTTTCGCGCTTCTGTATCGTTCAAGCCAGGGCTATCTACGATCTCAACCCCCTTTTCCAGGAGGGGCAGGGGATACTCGACGACTGCATGGGTGACGTTTGGAAACGCCTGTTGTTGGTTTTGTTCCAGTTGTTTGGCTTCTTCCGGGGCGATCGTGTAGCGCTGCTTGAAGTCCTTGAAGTCGATTTGCTCCGGTGGTTTCCCGTCCTTGAAGTGGACCGTCACTTTCTTCTCTGGACCATACTTCAGGATAGTCAGCAATGCCGTACAGGGATTTACATCACTGGGCAACAGGTTTTCCCCAATCAGCGCATTCAGGAATGTACTTTTTCCGCGTTTCATATCACCCAAAACGAGCAGCCGAAACACCCCTTGTTTCAGATTTTTGCTGGCGACTGTGGTGTCTTCAATTTCCCGTTCTAATCCCAGTTTGCCCGATGCCCGCTCTCCATCAAATTCTGTTTGAGTCAGGGTTTCCGCAATTTTGCTGAGGTGGTCAGCGATCCGTTGACGTGACCGGGCGACGCGATCGAGATCATTGAGAAAGTGAGTCGTTTCAACTTTGTAAGTCATAGGGTATTACGC
>JBAUTA010000732.1:0-23977 GCA_049581985.1 Kovacikia sp. | reverse complement strand
CCTGCAGAGTGGGGGGAGGGAGGTGAATGTTGAGGGCTGAAGGCTGAGGCTGGGGTTCCTGCGTGTCTCCAGGTTTCCCTGGCTCCGCGTCTACTTCGGGCTCCTTTGCCCTCTCCGCTCTGCCTGCTTTTTCCCTTCGAATTTCCACGGCAGGAGCCAAATAGCCAAGCATGACGATCGACTGTTGCGTTTCCTGGGCGATTGCAATTCGAGTCGGCGTAGAGGTAATCGGGGGCAGACTCAAGCAGGGTAAAGGCGTGCTGGGAGCTTGCCAGTCGCCAAAAACCTGATTGATCAAGGCAATTGCTGATTCCGAATTAATGCGTCCTGACAGGCTAATCACCATATTGTCAGGGCGGAAGTGGGTTTGGTGGTAGCGCAGTAGGTCTTCTCGCTGAAGCTGGGCCACGCTTTCTTCGCTTCCCAGCCCAGACAGGGCGTAGGGATGTTCCCGATACATGATCTGCCGCAACTGGTCAAAGGCGATGGTGAAGGGTTGTTCTTGCTGAGAGCGAATTGCTTGCAAGATCAGGCGGCGTTCCAGGTCAATTTCCTGGGTAGGGAAACTGGGCGATCGCAGCAAGCTCCCTGCCAGTTGCAAAATCTCCTCAAAGTCTGTGGAAACCGTTTTGAGGCTGACTAAAAAGTAATCGGTGGTCGCATCTGCACTCAGGCTCGCTCCGACTGACTCGACCCGATCGGCAATTTCATAAGCAGAGAGTTGCGCCGTTCCTTTAGTTAAAACTGCCGCCACCAGATTGGACAATCCCGACTGTTGCGATTGCTCCCAAACGCTTCCCGCCCGGATAAAAATGCGAGCCGCAATAATATCCGCTGCTGGATTTTCCCAAACCAACACTACCATGCCATTATCCAGAACGGTTCGGACTTGGGGAGAATACACAGAGCTAAGGTTCACGGTTAGATAAGAGGGTGGGGGGGATAGGGAGGAGAGAAGATGGGGGGAGAAGGGGGAAAGAATAAAAGGATAAAGGATAAAGGGGAAGGGAGGAGAATTATTTATTCTCTTCTTGCCTATTATCTTTTCTGACCTGATTGGAATTAGGCAGGTGTCCTTCCTGATCAGCAAAGGGAGGGGGCGTTTCTCCTATACCGGGGTTCCCCTAGACCCCTCATCTTCCTATCCCTATTTTTGGATATCCAGCCTCTACCCCGTTAATCAAGGGGTCTCACCACAGTCACGGCATAGTGGTATGGGGAGAGATAGTGACTGGCGAGCCGTTGCAGATGACTGGCTTGAATAGACTGGATACGCTGAGGGTAGGTTGTGGCAATTTCGGGTTTGGCCAGGGTGCTGTAGTAGCCGTAGAGCCCAGCAAGTTGACTGGGGGTTTCGGTAGAGAAGGCGTAGTCGTTGCAAAGCAGGCGCTTGCAGCGGGCTAGTTCGGCTTCTGAGATGGGAATTTCTGCCAGTTGGGAGAGCCGATCGCAAATAATTGCCTCGACCCGTTCCAGGTGTTGGGGGTCTAACCAGGCGGTAATCGTAAACAGACCCGATTCTTTTTGAAGCGAGAAACCGCTGCTGATTGCCTGCACCAATTCCCGTTCTTCCCGCAATTCATGGACCAGCCGGGAGGTTCGTCCTTCTGCCAGAATTACCGATAGGATATCCAGCCCATAGGCATCCTGCAACTGTTGATCAATTCCCTGTAGGGGAGAGTCGATCCCAGGCCCTATCCATGCCATCATCAGCCTTGCCTGCTCCAGGCGGGGAAGCCAGAGTTCCTGGCGGCGAATATCCGTAATCGGAGGTTCTGCCTCTGATTCCTGGCGGGGACAGTCAACCTGGCTCAGGAAGGGGTTAAAGGTGAGATCGACCAAATTGATAGCAGCATCCTGGGTCAGGTCTCCGACGATCGCGATCGCCATATTCTCAGGCTGGTAGCGTGCCTGATGAAACCGCCGCATCTCCTCTGGACGAAGTGGCATCAGCGTTTCTTCGGTGCCCAGGATAGGTCGCCCATAGGGATGACGTTGATAAATACTTTCTGTGAGGGCCTGAAACGCGATCCAGTCCGGATTATCGTAGGCCTGACGAATCTCTTCCAGAACGACGTATCGCTCCCGTCCAAACTCTGCGTCTGGAATCGCGGCATGCAAAAGCAATTCCGCCAGATAGGGCAATGCTTCTGCCACATGTTGAGAGGCCGTGGTGATGAAGTAATGGGCGTAGTCGTGGCCAGTTGCCGCGTTAGTAATACCGCCCCGACTTTCAATTGCCAGATCAAAGGCTCCCGGGCAAAGCCGCTCGGTTCCCTTAAAAATCATATGTTCCAAAAAGTGTGCCATCCCAGACCACTCATTGGGTTCAGAGATTGCCCCTGCCTTGACCCACACATCAACCGCAACTACAGGGGTGGCAGAAATCTGCTGATGAATGATGGTTAGCCCGTTATCGAGCCGCATCAGATTTGCTGGAAATTGCAGAGGAGTAAGGGATGCTGATACCGTGGCTAGACTCAAAGGGGTAAATTCCCATAATTTAGGGTTGGCTCTATAGGAAAATTATAGAGAATTTGACCTATTTATAAACATGGCTTAACTTTACTATGCGATCCAGACTATCTAGACGATGCGATCCAGGCGGCTGATGCCGTCACGAATCACGGCTATAGCAGTTTTCACCTGGATGAGGGATGGGGGTGCAGGGGGCAAAGTCCCCACTCCCCCAGGGTGCAAAATTGATGATTTGCAATCCTATGACCTTTTACCGATTACTTTTTACCGATTCAAAACTTATCATTCCAACCTCAAATTTGCTGCTTCCAGCCGCATAATTTGTAACTCCTCTCTGTCCCCTATCCGCTCTATGGCACAATGGGATGCAGTGAATGATTAACATTGACCCTTAGCCCTTTCAGAAAAGCCCGTGAATCTTTCTGTGAATCCCGCTGTTGTTGAGAACGAACAGTCCGTGTCGCCTAAAAAATCTCACAAGCTTACTGCTCAACAAACCATCGAGAATGGTCAGTCTGTGCCTCAGGCTGCTGCCGTTCATCGCCGTCCGGTGTTTCCGTTTACAGCGATCGTCGGTCAGGAGGAAATGAAGTTAGCCCTGTTGCTGAATGTGATTGACCCCAAGATCGGCGGTGTGATGATCATGGGCGATCGGGGCACTGGCAAAACCACAACTATTCGCGCCCTGACGGATCTTTTGCCTGAAATTGAAGTAGTTGCCGATGACCCCTTTAGCAGCCATCCCAGCGACCCGGAACTGATGGGTGATGCCGTTCGAAAGCAGGCTGAGCAGGGAGAAACCCTGCCGATCCTGAGAAGAAAGGTGATCATGGTAGACCTGCCGCTGGGTGCAACCGAAGATCGGGTCTGTGGCACGATTGATATTGAAAAAGCGCTGTCCGAAGGCGTAAAGGCGTTTGAACCAGGGCTGCTGGCAAGGGCAAATCGGGGGATTCTCTACGTAGATGAGGTTAATCTCCTGGATGATCACCTGGTCGATGTTCTACTGGACTCTGCTGCTTCTGGGTGGAATACCGTTGAGCGGGAAGGTATTTCCGTGCGTCACCCGGCCCGTTTTGTTCTGGTTGGTTCTGGTAACCCAGAAGAAGGTGAACTGCGCCCTCAACTGCTAGACCGATTTGGCATGCATGCCGAAATTCATACGGTCAAGGAACCTGCCCTGCGGGTACAAATCGTAGAGCAGCGCACCGAATTTGACCAAAATCCTCAAGAATTCCTGGAACAGTATCAATCCCAGCAAAATGAGTTGCAACAGCGCCTCGTTAATGCTCAGACCTTATTAAAACAAGTCAGTATTGATTATGATCTGCGGGTCAATATTTCTCAGGTTTGCTCAGAACTGAACGTAGATGGCCTGCGGGGAGATATCGTGACCAACCGGGCTGCAAAAGCTCTGGCTGCTTTTGAAAGCCGCACTGAGGTTACTGTTGAAGACATCCGCAATGTCATTACCCTCTGCTTGCGTCACCGCCTGCGGAAAGACCCCCTGGAGTCGATCGATTCTGGGTACAAGGTGCAAAAGGTGTTCAATCAAGTGTTTGGGATTCAAGAAGCGGGGGAATAGGAAAAAGAACGGATGGGACTCACCAGAATCCAGGCTTAGAGGGCGGCTGGCGGTTTACCCTGGAGCCTTTCTACGGGTTTCTGTTTCTACGCCACATTTGCCCTGGCACCGCATTGGGCAGCATAGGCGATTGCCAATCCATCAGCACTGTCATCGGGAGATGGCGGTTCCGGTAGCCCAAACAGGTGCATGACTGCCTGTTTAATCTCCGACTTGCCTGCCCCATACTGGGCAACCGCCGATTTGACCTGGGACTGGTGCAGAAAAATCAAATCCGTTAGCCCCCAGTCGCCCAAAGCCAGTTCGATCACCCCCAGCGATCGCAAGACCTTATTGGCATTCGTATTCTCTCTTCCGAAGAAGGGCATTTCCATCGCCGCGATGTCAGGCTTGACCATGTCACACAATTCACGAATGTCCGAGCGAATTTGGCTCAAGCGCTCGTACATGGGGAGCTGGGATGATGTTGTAATCACTCCATACTCTAAAGCCTGGTTTCCCCGGATCGCCCCAAAACCAATGCTGGCGATGGCAGGGTCAATGCCAAGAATCACGCAGTCATTCAAATCATGCAGAGCATTCATCGCAGTAAAATCTGTGTATCATAGGTCATGTGTACCATATATTTGGAGGTTTAGGAGTTTCTTTTCTAGCATTTAGCTCTTGATATCCTGTCAAATCTGGTTTGAGGGGTTAAACGTCCTGAACCCATCCTAAAAATGGCTCTTGTAGAACTGCGGCAGGGTTCAACTCGATCCTGCTGGCCCATTATCCTGCTCAAAATCCAACTTGCTCGATGAATACTGGTGCCAATTCCTGATTTGGTTGCATCATGGTGTCTGTCGAGATGCTTCTGGTGTTCTGTCAAATGGTCTGTCAAAAATTGGGGGGGCAGGTGCAACCTTCTCAAAAAACAAAAATTATTCCCTACGGGGGGAGTCCTGATTAACGGTAAGCAGGAGGCAGTGGGGTGCAGCCCCTGGACGGGGATTTTCACCCTTTGGTTGGGACGTTCGGCGATCGTGGCTCGATTCAGGGGTGCCGAATGGCTCAACCGAGCCGCGATCGTCGAGGTCCCCTCTCCCCCCTGAAACCATCTTTAATTTAATGGGGCCACCTACTTATCCGTCAGCTCAAAATTGACAGCTCAAAATTGACGGACTACTAGCGGTGCAACTTAGAAGCTAAACAGGTCGGTGGAGTGTGGCATGGTTTTACTACTAACAGATGTATTTCTGCTGTTGACCCAGGTATTACTGTGGTTGGTAGTAGGTCTGATTGCCTGGTTTGTTCTGCTTAAATTACTGCCCAAGCCGTTTCTGGGCATGTTAGTTTTGCTGCTGATCCTGGTCGTGTTAGGGCTATCATTCATCGCTGGCCCCCCCCCTTCCAGCGATGTTTTGGGAATTCTCTGGCGCATGATTTCTTTCCCATTTACCCCCTTGGGATTGATCATTATCCTGTTGTTGGTTCTGCTGACGGGCAAGCCCAGCAAGATTGCAAGAAGGTTCATTGTCCTGGGGCTGCTCATCCTGGCATTGGGTAGTTTCCCCTTTTTCTCCTATTACCTGATCCAGGAATTAGAAATGGAGGGCATTGAGCAGATCAAAACCCTACCCAGCTTGGAAGGCGGCGGAAGACGGGTGATTGTTCTTTTAGGGCAGGGAACCACCCGCCTCCAACTTCGACCCCGTCAGGGAACTGCACCGGCAACGGATGCCAAAGCTGAAAAACCGATCAAAAGTGAGGCGTTTGATGTTTTGGCTAAATTGCCAGTTCAACTTACGAGCAAGGGGAATCGTCTGATCTACGCGGCTCAACTCTATCAGGAAGAATCCCAGGCCGGTACCAACCCTTTGATTGTGGTCAGTGCCGGAACCCGCCCCTACCGTCTGCAAAAGGAGGGAGAGAAGAAGGAGGATATTTCCGAGACGAAGGATATTCAGACTTTTTTAACCCAAACCATGAAGGTGCCTGAAACGGCAATCCTTTTGGAGCATGAGGGAAGCACCGTTCGTAGAAGTGCTGAAAAGGTTAAGAAATTGCTGGATGACCAGAAAATCAATTATGGGAATCAGGTGACCATTGTTACCACGGCAATGAATATGCATCGAACTACGCTGACATTTAATCAGGTTTTTGACCAGGGAACGATTAATTCCCGCCCTACAGATTTTTACACCTTGCCGCCCCGGGAACGGTTAGGCAAATTACTTGAAGGCAAGGATCTGATTGAGCGGCAACTGTTAGCAAGTGATTTTTTGCCCAGCGCCGAGGCCTTCTGTGCCAGCACGGAGGCGATCGATGAGTACCTCGCCTCGATCTATTACTTTTTGCGCGGTTGGATTCGACCCCTTGCTTAGCAACTACACCGTAAATTCGGCATATTCGCTATCTTCATCCCCCTGGGGGGTTGGTTGCGATCGGGTGGGCTGAAAGTTTGAGCTTTGAATCAACTGGTTGAAGGTGAGTTTAGGGTTTTGATGCAGAATGTTGAGGACGCTCATGAAGTCGCGCACAATTTCACCAGGCGTTAGCAGCGCTTCCGCCCCCAAACGACTGATAAGGGTTTGCAAAAACTCCTGCAGCTCCGGCTTTGTGAGGGCTTTCTTCAAGCTGTGATGGGTCACATGAACCTCGACCAGGCGTTCTAGGAGAGTCAAAATTTCCTCATGGGTCAGCGGTTCCAGGCGAATCACAGGACCGATCGCATCCTGAATCCCCGCCTTACTGGCAAATCGGCTTTGGGAGGTGCGGCGCTGCCATGCCGGGTCGCCATAGAGTCCCCGTCGGGGATCTTCCAGAAATTGTGGTGTCCCGCCAATTAGGGTCCCCAGGTAGGTTACTCTTCCCTGCAGGGCATCGTTAAACATTGCCAGCAGCTTATCGTAATTATTCTGCCGGGAAACCGTTGTGCTGATTTTGTAGAGGTGAATGACCTCATCCAGCATCATCACTAAGCCTTTATAGCCAATATCTGAGACAAAGCGGGCAAATAGCTTGATGTAGTCATACCAGTTTTCATCGTCAATAATCACCCGTACCCCCAGGGCAGCTTTTGCTTCCGTTTTGGTGGCAAACTCGCCCCGTAACCAGCGCATGGCAAAGTCTTTCTTAGTCTCGTTATCGGTGCGATACCCATTCCAATAGGCAATGATGACATTGGCAAACTCAAAGCCATTCACCAGATCTGCCACATCCTTGGTAACCTCGCGGATTTTCGCCTCCACCAGATCATCAAAGCCTTCATCCGTTGATTTCTTGCCAGTTTCCTGGGCAACCTGGGTTTGAATCCCCGCAATCCAGCGTTCCAGAATAGTCGCCAGGGCACCCCCATCGGGTCGGCTCTTGGTCGAAAGATTCTTCATCAGTTCCCGGTAGGTGGCAACACTAGAGCCGCCAGAGCCTGCCAGCCGTCGTTCCGGCGTAATGTCCGCATCGGCAACGACAAAGCCTTTTTCCATGGCGTGATTGCGGATCAGTTGCAGGGTAAAACTCTTACCTGCCCCATATCGTCCAATCACAAACCGGAAGCCGGAACCGCCACCGGCAATATTATCCAGGTCTTGCAGGAGTGCTTGCATCTCCCGTTCCCGCCCTACGGCGATATGCTCTAGCCCGATTCGCGGCACAACCCCAGCGCTGAGAGCGTTGATCAGGGCTGTCGAAACTCGCTTCGGAAGTTTGTTGGAGGTTGCCATTACTTAATTCAACCGTACAGGGTGCATTTGTACCAGGGCGATCGTCTATTTCATCTTAAAGAGTTCCGATCGGCTACGTACAGACACCCCCGAAAAATTTCCATTTACCCAGGTTGCTCGCTGCCTTCTAGCCCTGAGTTGCTGTCCATGCTCTAACCCAATTTAAACAGCAAACACAACCGATGGAAATGGGGGGCAGGGGCTTGGCCATGAGCGTGTAGTTGACCCTGCGATCGGCGATCGGCTCAGCCGAACGGTGGAGCCTCTGGCTGGGGGCGAAGCCCCACATCCCCATCGGCAGTCCTTATTCTTTAAATGGGAATAACTTCAAATGGGTATAACTTTGCTTGGTGACTCGGCTACATTGCGTAAATCTACACAGTAATTTCACTAATTCTTGGTTTCTCTCTTTATGGAAGTTTTGTTAGTATCTCCTATATATAAAACCTGATCATGTCTTAAGTAGCCTTTACCTATAATTCTCTTGAACTATTCCCTGGCAGTTTTGCGGGTTCCTGTTTCCTAGGTTTAGGAGCCTGCATGCTTGCAGAGCAGAGAATTATCGGTTTGGGCTTTCTGAGCTTAAGTTGACTGACTGACCTTACGTCTACTTAAAGCTTTCTTTCTGACTCTCTAATTTTTATCACCTGCTCCTTTTTGCAGATGTACTTTTTTACCTTTATGGGTCAGCATTCGCTATCTGAAAATAAATGTGTAGAGATTGGGTCAGCGGATGGGACGCATTGGACGGCACCCCCCCCTGAAGCCCCTCCAGCCTGGCAGTTGCAGAAGGAACTTCAATCTGAGCGATGCCTGAACCAATTGGGAGAACGCTTGGGCGAGTGTGTGACTGCCTTACTGGTAGCGACCCACTTCCAGGATGAAGTAAAGCTTGAAGTTGAAGCAGAAATCTTTCAGGTACTTGTGCAAGAAATCAGCCAGGTTTTGGATGGCAAACTGGTTGCTATTTTCTCTCGAAACAAGTCGGCTGCTCCGGCTGATGGGGGAGCTTGCGCCAAGCCGGACTTGCCCATGCCCTCCCCGCCTGCCCACTTTACCCTCAGCCACCTTGATTCCAGGATGGCTCCGCCACGGCTCCTGACCCCCTGGGTTTTGACTGGGGGCAACTCTGTCAGCTTAGAGTTGGGAATCGCGCTTACCGATGAAGAGCTTCAGGGCTTACAAACGCAATTTTCAGGAAACATCTGGCCCATTAACCTAGAGCAGGAACGAGTAGGCTGGCTAGTGCTCGTTACCGATGCGCCTGAATCCACCTTGGAGGCTTCAGTCTGTGACTCTCCGGATGCCAATCTGATTGAACGATGTATCGAGCGATGCGTGAGTGCTTTACGGCAAGTCAACCTGATCCAGCTTCAGGGGCAGAAGCAGCGAGAATTAATTGCCCACAATCAGGATTTAGCCCAAACGAATCAGCTCAAAAGTGAATTTCTTGCAAACACCAGCCATGAAATTCGCACCCCCTTAAGTTCCATTCTGGGATTCACCCACTTGCTGAAGGCTCAGGGCTATATTCCCACTAACCTGCGGCATCAGGAGTATCTCAATATCATTCTGACGAGCGGGCAGCATCTCCTGGCTTTAATTAATGACATTCTGGATCTGTCAATAATTGAAGCGAATCAGCTCGATTTGACCTGTGAAGTTGTTGATGTCCAGGCTGTTTGCCAGACTGCATTAACCTTAGTGCGGGAGAAAGCCAGCGATAAGGGACTGGTCCTTAAGCTGGATATAGCGCCCCAGGTGACTACTGTAGTTGCTGATTCGCTGCGGTTAAAGCAAATGCTGTTTAATTTGCTGTCAAATGCTATTAAGTTTACGCTGCGGGGTAGGGTTGGTCTACAGGTGGACCTGATAGATGGGTTTTTCCGTTTTGCTATTTGGGATACGGGAACGGGCATTTCAAAGGAACAGCAACGGCGTCTGTTTCGACCCTACTCCCAGATCGCTAATGCGGCGGCAGGACTTGAGCAGGGTACTGGGTTGGGGCTGGCGCTGACTCAGAAGCTGGCCGAACTCCATGGGGGATGGGTAGAGCTTGTTTCAGAAATTGGTCAGGGTTCCTGCTTTACGGTTTTGCTGCCGCTGGCCCCTCCTATCCCAGATGAAGCCGGGGTCATGGCAGTGGCCCTCCCACCAGCGGCGATCGCAGCCGCTCCAGCCAGCCTGGAGTCAAAGCTATCCGATCCATCGTCTAATGGGCCTGCCCCGATCGATGGCGATTCTTGCCAAACCGATGAGCCGGTTGACCGGATACATTTATCCAATTCTCCAACTAAAATTCTGCCGGATCGCTCAAAAGGTTCCCGCCGGTCGAAGCGATCGCCCCAGATTTCCTCTCCCTCCATTGCCACCAACGCTGAGCAGATCAGCCCCTTGTTTGAACAGTCTCCGGCGGTATCCATGCTGCGTGCAAACCACCTGTTGCTCGTAGAAGATAACCTCCACAACGCCAAGTTGATGCTGGCGTTCCTGAGCAAGTCTGGGTATGAGGTGACCTGGGTAATCGATGGGGTTGGAATGTGGGAGGCCTTGGAGCGATCGATACCGGCCTTGATTTTGATGGACATTCACCTGCCCGTTGTGGATGGACTCACCCTTACCCGGCAGCTAAAAAGTGATGAGCGCTATCAATCAATCCCCGTTATTGCTCAAACCGCCCTGGCCATGACGGGCGATCGGGATCTTTGCCTGGAAGCGGGAGCCGCTAACTACATCTCTAAACCAATTGATTTAGACACGCTGGCGCATTTGGTGAGGCAGTATGTGAAACGGGAAGATTAAGGGCTAAAGTCTAGTACCCAATTTCTTTCCCGTATAAATTCTTTCAGAATCTATCAAGCAGGGTATGCTATGCCGGATCTGTGGCTGCTTACAGATTATTGGTTTGTTATGACTATTTATGTTGGAAACCTTTCCTACCAGGCAACAGAAGACGATTTGAAAGAAGTATTTGGGGAATACGGCACGGTCAAACGAGTTGCCCTTCCGAGCGATCGGGAAACAGGCCGAATGCGCGGGTTTGCCTTTGTTGAATTGGCAGAAGACACCCAGGAAGACGCGGCGATCGCGGAACTGGATGGCGCAGAATGGATGGGTCGCCAACTCAAAGTTAACAAGGCAAAGCCCCGCGAGGAAAGCCGTCCAGTCGTTAATCGGGGATAAGGAGGGGGAGCGGGGAAGAAGGAGGGAGGGAGAGCTAGGCAGAGAGAGCCAGACAGGGAGAGGGAGGGGTTCTGCGTTCCGATTCCTGCCTGTTCAAAATTTTGCCGTCTCTTAACTGCGCGATCGCCCCCATCTGTGGCAATCTGTAGAGACAAAGACAAATTATCAAGTCGTTGTCTAAATCAGCTAGAGATTAGCCACAGTATGCAAACGTTACCGAATCCAGTTGCCTCTACTGCCTCCTCCCCGTATCTTTCCACCGATACCACCATCCATCGCCGCCAAACCCGTCCTGTGAAGGTGGGTAATGTCACGATCGGCGGAGGCTATCCAGTCGTTGTTCAGTCCATGATCAACGAAGACACCCTGGACGTTGAAGGCTCAGTTGCCGCAATTCGCCGTCTCCACGAGATCGGTTGCGAAATTGTCCGGGTCACGGTACCCAGTATGGCTCATGCCTTTGCTCTGGCAGAAATCAGGCAAAAGCTGAGAACCACCTATCAAGACGTGCCCCTGGTGGCCGATGTGCACCACAACGGCATGAAAATTGCCCTGGAAGTTGCTAAGCACGTAGACAAAGTACGGATTAATCCTGGCTTGTACGTGTTTGAAAAGCCCAAGCCCAATCGGACTGAATATACCCAGGCGGAATTTAACGAAATCGGCGAAAAAATTCGGGAAACCCTGGAACCGCTGGTCATTTCCCTGCGCGATCAGGGTAAGGCGATGCGGATTGGCGTGAATCACGGTTCCCTGGCAGAACGCATGCTATTCACCTACGGTGATACGCCGGAAGGCATGGTCGAGTCTGCCCTGGAAGTGATTCGGATTTGTGAGTCTCTAGATTTTCACAATCTGGTGATTTCTCTCAAAGCCTCACGGGTGCCTGTTATGCTAGGTGCCTATCGGCTTCTGGCACAGCGCATGGATGAGCAGGGAATGGACTATCCCCTTCATTTAGGGGTCACCGAAGCAGGGGATGGAGAGTACGGGCGAATCAAGTCTACCGCTGGGATTGGGACCCTGCTGGCGGAGGGAATTGGGGATACCATTCGAGTTTCTCTGACGGAAGCGCCTGAGAAGGAAATTCCGGTTTGCTATAGCATCCTACAAGCACTAGGGTTGCGCAAGACGATGGTCGAGTATGTCGCCTGCCCTTCCTGCGGACGTACCTTGTTCAACCTGGAGGAGGTGTTGCACAAGGTGCGGGAGGCAACTAAACACCTGACTGGCTTAGATATTGCAGTGATGGGCTGTATCGTCAACGGGCCTGGAGAAATGGCAGATGCTGATTATGGCTATGTCGGCAAGCAGGCAGGCTACATTTCGCTCTACCGGGGGCGCGAGGAAATTAAGAAAGTCCCTGAAGAAAAAGGCGTTGAGGAGTTAATTAACCTGATTAAGTCAGACGATCGCTGGGTCGATCCAGAGTAGAAATCGGCCTAAAAATTGCCTGATGATCACCCTTCATCCTTTTTCTTCTGCGCCAGTCCTCCACCCAATCCGGCAATGCCGCTAAGGGCTGCGATCGTCCCCTTCTCAAGGAATTCTTGATTTCCGGTTAACCCGGAATAACCCAGGCGAGAGAGGACGATCGCAAACCCCAGCCTGATGCCTCATTTACTGTTGATCCCATTCCTGGGCAGCATCGGCGATCGCCTGATCCACGGTCTTCTGCCCCAACATAGCTGCCTGTAGATTTTCGTAGATACTCTTTTGCAGTTGTTTCATATTCTTCATTGCCGGAATCAGGACTTCTGCACTTTTCATTTGTTGGGCGCTGACGATGCGGGCTTTTTCGACGGGGGTGGCGGTGGCGGGTGCCGTTTGGAAGTAGGGATCTTGTAAGGCTTTTGCCGTGGAAGGCAAAACATTTGCGGCTTTGGCAAAGGAAAGCTGGTTGGCGTCATTGGTGATAAAAAGGGCGAACTTAAGCGCCGCATCGGGCACCTTCGTATCTTTGGGAATCACCAGATCCATGACCGCAACATTTTTCTTGCCGGTTTTGCCTGTGATTTGGGGAGCCGAGGCGGATACTTTGGCGATCGTTGGGGCATTGGTGGCGATTGTATTTAGAAACTCTGCCCCCGAAGCCAGGATCGCTGTATCCCCCCGCTGATAGAGATCGATCGCGTAGCGGTGTCCTTCCGTCAAGGCTTCTTTGGGCAGCAGCCCGTTTTTATATAAATCCACCCAATACTGAAAGGCTGCCTTGCCCTGGGACGTATTAAACGCGGCCTTACCCTCCCCATTCACCAACTGGACACCCATTTGGACGAAGGATTCCAGCACTTCACCCGAATCCTGCGGTACAAAGGTGACAAAGAAAGCATACTTGCCCGTTTTGTCTTTAACCTGTTTGGCGACCTGAGCCAGTTCTGCATAGGTTGCGGGCGGTTTGCTAACCCCGGCCTGTTTCAGTAAATCGGTGTTGTAAATGGTGACCCGCGTTGTCAGATACCAGGGAAGCCCAAAGCTCTTGCCATCCAGCATATTAGCTTGCCAGATATTGGGCAAATAAAGCTGGCGCACTTGCGGGGTAACTTTAGCATCCAGATCTAACCAGGCATTGCGTTCCGCAAGCTGGGAGGCAAAATTGGGATTGAGGTTGACCACGTCTGGGGCGGTCTTCGCGGAAACAGCCGTGAGGATTTTGCGCTCCATATCTGCCCAGGGCACATCGACCCAGCGCACGGTGAGGGTCGGGTTTTCCTTTTCAAAGGTGGCAATGAGTTGGTTGAAGTAATCGGTAAATTGGGGCTGAAGCTGCATTGTCCAGAACTCCACTTCCTGCTTGCCCGCTGCCTGCTGCCCATTGTTGGAAGTGGAAGTGCCCGTGCCACAACTGACTACCCAACTTAAAACCAAACCCAGCAGGGCAAATAGCCCTAATCGTTTCCAAGACCGGATCCAACTCATGTCACGTATCACTTTCTGCTGAGAGAACACTCTCTATCCTATGCTGATAATTTGCCCGTACCTCAGCTTCCCGCACTTAAAACTGCCTCAGCTATGGGGCTGAAGTCAGAAAAGCAGGGGAGCCGATCGCCCCCTGCCCCCGGATGAAATTTTCGCCCAAACATAAAATCCCCGACTGATCGAGCAGTCGGGGATCTTTAGAGAGCAGCTCACAAGAGATCAGCTCCCAGAATTTCCCATCACCCTACTTCACTACCGCAGGACGTAAAGCCGAGGGGCGGCGATCGATCACCTGATCCACCAGACCATAATCCCTTGATTCCTCTGCGGACATGAAGAAATCCCGTTCCGTGTCTTCTTGAATTCGTTCTAAGGACTGGCCCGTATGATCGGCCAGGAGTTCGTTTAACCGTTGCTTGTGGTAAAGGATTTCCTTTGCCTGAATTTCGATATCGGTTGCCTGTCCCTGGGCACCCCCAAGTGGCTGGTGAATCATGATTCGTGAATGGGGTAAACTCATGCGTTTGCCCTTGGTTCCAGCGCTGAGTAAAAAAGCACCCATACTGGCAGCCAAACCCACGCAAATCGTCGAAACATCAGGGCGAATGTGCTTCATCGTGTCAAAAATCCCCATCCCTGCCGTAACTGAACCGCCGGGAGAATTGATATACACGTAGATGTCTTTTTCTGGATCCTCAGCGTCCAGAAATAGCAACTGGGCAACAATCAGGTTGGCAAGTTCGGAATCAATTGCTTGCCCCAGAAAAACGATCCGCTCTCGCAGTAAGCGGGAGTAGATGTCGAAGGCGCGTTCGCCTCGACCCGACGTTTCGATCACGGTAGGAATCATGGAGCTTGTCTGTCCTAACTATATTTCTATCATTCTACCGATTTGCTCTCCAGCTTGGAGGTGTAACGGGCTGACGAGGGTGGGTGTCTGACTTTTTGCCCCGATCTCCAACGATCGCCACCTGGACATCCGTCATTAAGGCATTTGATGTATGAGCCGTTAGCAGTATATTGACTACAAGCAAAGACAACCCCGCATAATTATCTCTCAGGCACCGGAAATGACAAACTCGCCAGATCCCGGTAGTGCACCAAATTCAGACTTTCAGCGGCGACGCAGGTTCCGTCGGTTGCGTCAGATTGGGATTCCCCTTGGAGTCGTGACGGTAGCAAGCGTGGCGGGAGGAGCCTGGTGGGGCTGGAACTTTGTTCAAACGCAGTTGGTTCCTCTGGTGCAGGCCAATCTCAGCAAGTCGCTGAACCGCCCGGTGCAGTTGGGCCAGGTTGAAGCGGTTTCCCTGACCAGCCTGACGCTCGGCCCCTCTTCTGTGCCCGCAACGTCCACCGATCCCGATCGGGTTTCGATTCAGCGTGTAAAAGTGGACTTCAACCCCCTGCGGGTTTTACTGACCCGTGATTTGAATCTAGACATCACCTTAATCAAACCAGATATTTATATAGAGCAGGATCAAAGTGGTGCCTGGGTCACCACCCAACTTTCCCAGGAGGAATCTACCGGCCCGGTCAAAACTGAACTAGGTGTCATCCGCTTTCGAGACGCCCAGGCAACCCTGGTTCCCAAACCAAAGCTTGGCACGGGCAAGGGAATTCCTGTTAACCTTTCTCAGTTGAATGGAAGCGTACGGTTATTAGATAAAAATCAGCGGTTTACCTATGAGCTTTCTGGTAACTCCGAAACGGGCGGCAGCTTGAATTTAACCGGGGATACCCTCCGTACTCCACTCCAGACTAGTTTGAAAATTCGCGGACAGAATTTTTTAGTGTCTGAGATCGATCGTCTGGTCAATCTCCCCGGAATTAATCTGGAGGCTGGCAGAGTTGATGGCGACATTTCAGTCCAGCTTCTTCCCACACAGAAGCTGCCGGAGTTGGGGGGAACGGCTCAATTTAAGGGAGTAACGTTAAAAGTGCCCCAGGTGCCTCAGAGCTTTTCCCAGGCCAGGGGAGGGCTGGTGTTGAAAGGCAGCTTGATTCGTCTCAGAAATGTCAATGCGCTTTTCGGTAAAGTGCCCCTTTCGGCAAACGGTGATGTGGATTTTCAGAAGGGTTTTAAGGTTGCGGCCAAGGTAAAATCCACCAGTCTGCCAACGGTGCTAGAAACCCTGAAGGTGCCCCTGCCCTTTTCAGTTGGGGGTGCAGTTAGAGCAGACCTGAAGTTGACGGGGCCAATCCAACAACCCGTTCTGAGTGGCATTGCCCAAAATACGCAACCGGGCAAGATCGATCAAGTTGACCTGAGCCGATATAGTGCCCAGTTCCGGTTGGATACAGCGGCTAAACTATTAGCAATTTCAGAGATTCGGGCCACCCCAGCTGCTGGAGGGCAAGTCACGGGGGCTGGCCGGATTCGGTTAGATAATCCCACCCGGTTGGCGATCGTCCTGAATGCGGTGAATGTGCCGGGAGATCCGATCGCCCGTGTTTACAATAACGGCAACGCCATTCCCTTTACGGTCGGTCGGGTCAATGCCCAGGCGCAAATCACAGGTCCAGCAACCAACGTGCAAACACTGGCACGCTGGCAGGCTGCGACAGGCACCTACCCCGCTTCTGGGGAAATTCTGGTGGCCAATGGGGTGACCACCCTGCGAAATACTACCGCCAGCGTTGCTGGCGGAACGGCAAATGTGCAAGCCCGGGCCGAAAATGGACGCTGGCAGGCAACGGTAGCAGGTTCTGGGATTCAACTCAGTCGCTTTTCCCCCGATCTGAGGGGGCTTTTCAGCGGTAATTTTGCGCTCTCCGGTTCCCTGGCCTCCTTTAGTCCGGCGGCGGTTCGCGCCCAGGGGCAAGCCCGCTTTTCTCAAGGCATTTCAGTCATTGGCAAACCGCTGACAGCGCAAGTGCTCTGGGATGGGCAAAAAGTTGTTGTGCAGCGGGCAAGCGCTCCTGGATTTAGCGCCGATGGAGCCGTTTTTGCCAGATTGCAGGGACCGGGGGCACCCGCCATTACCGGGTTAGATCTGAATGTCCGCGCCAGTGACTACAATCTGCAAGCCTTCAATCTACCCTTGCCGACGAACATCAGCTATTCCGGTCGGGCAGACTTTGCTGGACGGCTGCGGGGAACGCCCACGGCTCCCAATATCGCCGGAGGGCTGACCCTCCGCCAGTTTGTGCTCAATGGAGTGGCTTTCGAGCCAGTTTTGCGCGGTAGCCTGCGCCTTGCCAATGGCGTCAACCTGGATGTGGCGGGTATTCAGGACCGGATTGCGGTCACCCTGAATTCTGCCTATCGTCCGATCGCCTTCGATATCCGTCGTGGGGACGCTGTGGCCACAGGCAGGGCCCAGGGAGATCTGTTACTGGTACAAACCCAAAACTTCCCATTGGAGATTCTTGGCTCCTTAGGACCAACGGCATCGTTGCCGGCTACGGGAAGGTTGAGCGGCGATCTGGCGGTGAATTTGAAGACCTACAGTGCATCGGGGCAGGTGCTGATCGATCGCCCCGGATTTGGCGGTTTTCGGGCTGACCAATTTGGCGGACGCATCGGATTTGCCAACGGGGTTGCGACCCTTTCTGGCGCACAACTGAGGCGAGGAGATACGGTTTTTCAACTGAATGGAAGCGCGACTCTGCAAGGGGCCAGCCCTCAGCTCAAAGGGCAACTAAAAGTCTCTCAGGGAAGGCTGCAGGATGTGCTGGCCCTGTTACAGGTGTTTGATTTGGCGGATTTGCTGCGGGGCTTCCAACCGCCCACCTATGGCAGTGCCGCCGATGTCCAGACCGTTCCGGTTGACATGATCAATGCCTCCGTGTTGACTCAACTGCGGCGACTCTCCGAAATTCAAGCTTTGCAAGCCCAGAAACAAGCTGCCCGCGAAGAGGCGGTCATCCCCTCCCTGGATGAACTGAGTGGGACATTTAGCGGTGAAGTCAATGTGGACGGTTCCCTCGCCAGGGGCTTCAACGCCAACTTTAATTTGCGCGGAGAAGATTGGCAGTGGGGGGCCTACTCCGCCAAGCAGGTGGTGGCGATCGGCAGTTTTGAGAAGGGGGTTGTGACCTTGCTACCACTGCGCTTCCAGTCGGATCAGTCTTTGATTGCGTTCTCTGGGCAGGTTGGTGGGAAGACCCAGTCGGGGCAACTCCGCATGGAAAACGTGCCGCTAGACGTATTGAAACAGTTCATTCCCCAGCAGGTTCCCCTGGAAGGAAATTTGAACGTCACAGCCACGATCGCAGGCAGTCTGGATAATCCCCAGGCCCTCGGCAATATTAGTTTGACCAACGGTAGCCTGAATGGCAAGGACATTCAAAAGGCAGAGGGTAGTTTCCAATACGCTGGGGCGCGGCTGGATTTTGGTAGCCAAATTTTTGTCGTAGCCGCAGACCCGATCACGATTGCGGGGAGCCTGCCTGTTCCGCTACCTTTCATTGCGGCCCAACCGGCCAACGATCGCATCAGTCTAGATATTGATGTGAAGGATGATGGGTTAGCGATCTTGAACCTCTTGAATAACCAGGTTGAATGGATCGGAGGTAAGGGCGTTGTGTCGCTGAGGGCGCAGGGAACCTTGCAACAGCCCATTGTCAAAGGCGTGATTCAGGTTCGGGACGGAACGATTCAGGCCAGAGCCCTGCCCGAACCCCTGACCAATGTGAATGGGAATCTTACCTTTAATAGCGATCGTGTGGATGTAAAAGAGGTGCATGGGCAGTTTAGCAAGGGACAGGTTTTTGCCAGTGGGATTTTGCCGATCGCGGCTCCGTTTAGCCCCAACGATCCGGATGCCAGCAGGTTTATTAACGTGAACCTGGACAATATTGCCCTTAGTTTGAAAGGGCTGTACCAGGGATCGGTCAATGGCAAAGTGCAGGTGGCTGGAACCGCATTAAGACCGGAATTGACCGGTTTAATCCGACTGAGTGATGGTCGGGTACTGCTCTCGGATGCTGCCGCACCGAAGGACGGTGCAACGCTGGATGGGGGGGCAGGTCAGGGGACGGAGCCCCCCTTCGAAGTGAAATTTGCGAATCTAAAACTGGAATTGGGCGATCGCGTCCGAATTACCCGTGCTCCCTTGCTTAACTTTGTAGCCACGGGGAATTTAATCATTGATGGCAGCATCACTGACCCCCGTCCCAGCGGCGTCATTACCTTGCAATCGGGGCAGGTTAACCTGTTTACCACCCAATTCAACCTGGCGCGGGGCTACCCTCAAACGGCTGAGTTCCGGCCCGAACAGGGACTTGACCCCAATCTTGACATTCGCCTGGTGGCCCTGGTTCCTGAAGTCACGGGTAGCCGTCTGCCCACCGAAATTTCGCCCTCTGAAATCCTCGACACCCCCAACTTCGATCGCTACGGCAGTGTCCAGACGATTCGAATTCAGGCGCGGGTTTTGGGACCAGCCAGTGAGTTAACCGAGAACTTGTTTCAATCGTCCCAATATTTGGAGCTAACCAGCAGCCCACCCCGAAGTTCGGCTGAGATTGTCAGTTTAATTGGTGGCAACTTTGTATCTAGCTTGGGGCAAGGAAATGCGGCCCTGGGGCTTGCCAATCTGGCGGGTTCCGCACTGTTGACCAACGTTCAAACCGTGATTGGGAACGCCCTCGGTCTGAGCGATTTCCGGTTGTATCCGGCAATTTCTCCGAATACCTCAGACTCCCGTGCCTCTAGAAGAGGATCCAACATAGACCTGATTGTAGATGCGGGAGTTGATATTACCCGCAGTCTGGGGGTCAGCATTCAAAAGGTTCTCACAACCGATCAACCCGCCCAATTTGGGTTGCGCTATCGTCTGAACGATCAATTTACCGTTCGGAGTTCCAGCGACTTTTCGGGTGATAGTCGGGCCGTGGTGGAATTTGAGACGAGGTTTTAGACTGAATATTACAGCCGCTTGCGGTTGGGCGAAGCATCGCTGTGGGGCGGGGCAAAGTCCCCACTCCCCCTTGAAACCTCTGTCCTGATCCATCTGGCGATCGCGATAGACGATAGGATAACTCTGGCAGAAGTGATGGATAAGGGAGCTTGAAATGGGACAAAAATTGAGCAATCAGCGTATAAAAATCCTTGTGCTGGTTTTCTGTTTCCTCGTCCTTCCCCTGCTGCTGTTGCTGCTGGCAATGCGTCCGGCGGCGGCGGCAATTCCCAAGCACTATACTGAACTGTCATTTCCACCGTTGCCGGAGATTAAGCTGCCGGACTACATCCGCTTTCAGTTAGCAAACGGCATGGTGGTGTACCTGATGGAAGACCATGAGTTACCTCTGGTGGGCGGAACGATGCTGATCCGTACGGGCGATCGGCTGGAACCTGCTGACCAGGTGGGGTTGGCGCAGATTATGGGCGTGACGATGCGATCGGGGGGTAGCCAGAATCGATCGGCCGATGCGATCAATGAATTTTTGGAACAACGGGCCGCTTCCGTTGAAACAGCGGTGGGTGAGGTTTCTGGAAGTGCCAGCTTTAGTGCCCTGACGGAAGATCTGGAGGACGTGTTTGATGTCTTTACGGATATACTCCGCGCCCCCGCATTTCCCCAGGACAAAATCAACCTGGCAAAAACCCAGGCCCAAGGCGCGATCGCCCGTCGCAATGATGATCCCAATAGTATTGCTGGCCGGGAATTTTACAAGCTTATCTATGGGGAAAATAGCCCCTATGCCCGCACGACGGAATATGCCACCCTGGAAAAAGTTTCCCGCCCTGATCTGATGGATTTTTACCAGCGGTACTACCACCCCGACAACCTGCTGCTGGGGATTGTGGGCGACTTCGATAGCAAGGCAATGCGGCAACGGATTGAGACGAGATTGGGAGCCTGGCAACCTTCGGCAAAAGCAAAACCTGCACTGCCCTTACCCACCGTGTCCCAGGCAAAGACGAAGGGGGTTTTCCTGGTCAATCAACCGCAACTCAACCAGAGTAGTGTCCTGATCGGGCATTTGGGCGGCCTGGTCAATAGTCCCGACTACCCGGCCCTCTCGGTGATGAATGGGGTAATGAATGGGTTTGGGGGGCGGCTGTTTAACGAAGTGAGATCGCGCCAGGGATTGGCCTACTCGGTTTATGCTCAGTGGAGTCCCCAATTCGACTATCCTGGCACTTTTGTGGCGGGGGGACAGACCCGTTCTGAAGCTACGGTTCCCTTTATCAAAGGCGTTGTGAAAGAGATTGAGAAAATCCGCACGGCTCCCATTGCCGATTCAGAGTTGAAATATGCCAGGGATTCTGTCCTTAATTCCTTTATTTTCAACTTTCAGGATCCCAGCCAGACGCTTTCCCGGCTGATGCGCTACGAGTATTTTGGCTATCCCAACGATTTCATTTTCCGCTACCGCAAAGGCATCGAAGCGACGACGATCGACGATGTCCAACGGGTGGCTCAAACCTATTTGAAACCAGAGAATCTGGTAACTCTGGTGGTTGGTAATGCAACCACGATGCAGCCGCCGCTGAGCAGTTTGGCCGCAGGGACAAAAGTGACCGCGATCGATGTAACCATTCCGCCCCCCAAACAGAGTTAGAGCCATGGAAGAACGATTGACGCAAGCACAGCTGGCTAAAATTGTGGGCGAAGTGGAGCGGCTCTCCCAACGTCGAGCAGAGGAATTTGACCGGGGCCAGCTTGAGGAGATTTTGCGGGAACTCAGCTTGCCGCCAGAATTGTTGGATGATGCCGTGATTCAGCTCCAGCGACGAGAGGCACTGGCAGCGCAGCAACGTTGGACTCGCTGGCTGATCGGGGGACTGCTTGTCGGATTGGTTGCTCTGGTCGGGGTCGGGGTGTTATTTCAGCAACGGCAAGAGATGTCAGTTCAGCAAGAACAGCAAACCCTGGCCCAGGTTTCGGCCCAGCAAGATCGGATTACCCTAGCGGAAAATAAAAGTGAAAATCTGACGACCGTTTCTCGCCAAACAAATCCAGGGCTGTTTTACCGGGTCACGCTCAAAGATGCCCCCGTTGGCAAACGCTTAACCCTCTCCTGCGATTGGGTCGCTCCCAATGGACAGGTTGTGAAGCAAAATCGTTACCAGACTCGCGAAATTAGCACATCTGTTTGGGAGACTTCCTGCAAGTATCAACTGGGATCGGCATCGCCCTCCGGAACCTGGCAGGTTCGCATGCTGCTGGGCGATCGTCGCCTGAGTGACGCCACCTTCGACGTGAAGTAGCGGTATGGATACCATCCAGTCTGCGGTGCATCCCCCCTATCACTTTGTTGGCTATTGGGGCTGCGACCCAGAGCCAGAGCTGGAGGCATTGCTAACTGGCCTACTACAAGCTACCCAGGCGCAATCCGTTCAATGCTCAGGTAAGCAGCCCCGATCTCAGGATCGATCGAACCCTTCTGGATGGGCATGGAGGGTCGCCTATCTGGGGTTAGCTGAGTCAACGGGGAAGAGTGCCAACCCTCCGACAGAAACAATTGCAGCCATGTCTGCCTCTGGCTTATGCCACCCTCTACAGTCCGTTTCTATCCCGGCTGCCGATGCCTGGGTCAGGGTTCAGGATCAGCGTCTGATTTTGGGACGGGAACCTTTCGGTCGGGTTCCTTTGTATTGGACTCAGACTGGGCAAACAGTCTGGTTTGCCTCCCGGTTCAGTTTGCTACTGTCTCTTGCGAAAGCGCCCCAGATTAATATCGCCGCTGGGTACGCCTATAGTTGTTTTTCCTACGTTCCAACCCCCCTGACCCCCATTGCTGAGATTTTTTCTGTACCTGCGGGAACTGAGCAGATCTGGGTTTGTGATGACTCAGGCATTGTGGCTGCTGCAACAAGTCAGCGATCGTTGGAATGGTGCGAATCTCCGACCCAGATCCAGAATGAGGAAACGGCGATTGCCCAACTCCAAACCTTGCTCAAACAGGCTGTAGACGAGCAGATCTGGGATTTAGGTGAAGCGCCAATCGGCGTTTTTCTTTCTGGCGGACTGGATTCTTCGATCGTGGCCGCCTTACTCGTGCAGGCGGGCTTAAAGGTGCGTGCCTACACCCTGGATTTTGGAGCAGTCGGAGTTTCGGAATATCCCTACGCAGAACAGGTTGCCCAATTCCTCAATATTCCGTTGGTCAAGGTTGATGTCACTCCCCGCCGCATCCGGCAAGCGCTCCTCCCCACTGCCCAGGCATTAGATCTGCCGTTTGGGGATGGCGTCAGCGTGCCGCTATTTCTGCTGGCCCAGGCAGCGAGCCAGGAGACCTGGGTGATTTTTAATGGCGAAGGAGGCGACCAATTGTTTGCCGGGTGGACGAACAAGCCGTTAATCGCGGCCAGTCTTTATCAGGCAAACCATGCAGCCGAGGAAAGCTTCGTGCAGCACTATCTTCAAACCTTCCATCGCCTTTGGGGGTACGAAAATCGCCTGTTTCAGCCAGAGGTTTCGGCTCAGATTCAGCCAATCCATCCCCAGAACTGGTTGCAGGATGCGCTTTGTTCGGATTTCAGTACTTCTCTACTCCACCGCCTACGGCGCGCTAATCTGATGCTGAAGGGGGCGCAAAACATCCATCCCCGTGCTACGGCGTTGGCATGGGCCCATGGGTTAGGGGTGCGATCGCCCTTCTGTAACCTGTCCCTGGCAGACTGGGTATTTCAAATTGCCCCTGAACTCCACCTGCAAGGCTGCTGCGAAAAGTACATTCTCAAACGAGCCGTAGAATCCTGGTTACCGCCTGAAATTGTCTGGCGAACCAAGCGCGGGATGGGCGTACCAGTAACCGCCTGGTGCCTGGATTCACTCTGGCACGACGTGGGCATCTGGCTCAATCCAGAGCGACTACGGCAGGAAGGCATCTGGGACCCCCAGGCCGCAGTTCGGATTGCCACCGGTGAATTTGGCACGATTCAAGGTCGCCGCATTGGGGAAAGCCTATGGTTACTGCTGATGTGGCAGGTCTGGCGCAGCGCAGTCTGGGGACAGAACAGCCAGGCTTCCTCCCTGGCCCACCCCTTCTGGCTGCCTGTCTGGTTGGGACGACAATACCTGCAATTTTGCCGAAGGAGGCAGGCATCGGATTAACCTGGTAAAAACCGATCTGGCCTTTGGGGCTGGGTTTCGCCCCAGTCTTGACAGACCCCAGGAGGCAAAGCATTTGTAATACCCAATTTAAAGAATGAAGG
>JBAUTA010000731.1:0-2903 GCA_049581985.1 Kovacikia sp. | reverse complement strand
GATTTTGAATCACGGGCGGGTGAGCAACGAAGCCGTCAGTCTTTCAGGACTTTTGTCAGTCAATCGGGTTGAGGCCTAAATCTACCCCAGCAATGGGTGTTCTTTCCTCAAAGATTTCCCTGGTTCTTAACTCTTAACCGTATTTGCTGATTGGTTGAATAGAAGATTTCGTGATTGCTCCATGTCAACCTGTTGAGCTTTGAAGGTTTCAGCTTTTTCGTAGGCACGGATAGTAGCAGGACGGGTTTGGATGGTTTCAAACCAGCGTTTGAGATTGGGAAAATCTTCCAGTTTCTGGTTCTGGCGTTCGTAGGGCACAATCCAGGGATAGATAGCAATATCGGCGATCGAATAGCTGCCCGCAACAAATTCCCGATTGCTCAATTGTCTATCCAAAACCGCATACAAACGGCCTGTTTCGTTCACATAACGATTGATGGCATAGGGGATTTTTTCAGGTGCGTATTGAACGAAGTGATGGTTTTGACCTGCCATGGGACCCAAGCCGCCCATCTGCCAGAAGAGCCATTCAAGGGTGGCAACCCGATCGCGCAAATCCTTTGAAATCAGCTTTCCCGTTTTCTCTGCTAAATACAGCAGAATTGCACCGGATTCAAATACGGAAATAGGTTCCCCACCGTCAGCAGGCGCGCGATCGATAATGGCAGGAATGCGATTATTAGGAGCAATTTTGAGAAACTCAGGCTTAAATTGATCGCCTTTGCCAATGTTGATCGGAACGATCGTGTAGGGCAGCTCCGTTTCTTCCAGAAACATCGTAATCTTGTGTCCGTTTGGCGTTGTCCAGTAGTAAAGCTCAATCATAAGTGGGTTGTCCTGTTGGGAAATAGGGCTGCTAAATTACAAATGCATCCATCTCGTACTCTTGCCACATCCTCTGGGAGTATTCCGACACAATCGGTCGCACCACAAATTTGGGAGGAGAACCCTCCTTCACATCAATCCGCAGGCAAGAGTAGGGCCGTCGTTTTGTGAAACCCTGCCCGCTACGACCGATAAACAAATGGGACTTTGCCACTATCTGTTTATTCTGTTCATTCCCTTTGTTGAAATCACCCCCTGCTTCCATGACCTCGGCTCCTTCCTGACGCTGGCGGCGCAAACTATAGCCACTGCCACCGCAGACAATCCAATTTGTGTGAGCGTCAGCATGTCCCGTATCCACGGTGCGTAAGTATTCCAGGCAGTGGGCGTGACCATTTAATACCAGATCTACCACTGGACGTCCCTGCGGTAATTCCCCGATCGCGTTGGCAACCGCATCCAACACTCGCCGGAGATTACGACGAACAGCCAGGGTTTGTGCCTGATGCCATTTAGTTGCTTCTGTGACGTAGGGTGGGTGGTGAAAAAAGAGCACCCGTCCCCTGACGGATTTTGTGTGCCAGGATTCGATCAAGCGCTGTTGTAGCCAGCCCAACTGTTCCAGGTCGATCTCCGGACCTTTTTGGGGAGCCAGTTGTTTGTCAATATCCTGTTTCATCTCTTCCAGTTGCTCCAGTTTGGCATGCAAATCATCCAACTGCTCTTCCTCTTGCGGCTGATTAGGGTCAAGGTTAGCAGAGGCTCCAAGCACTTCCGCGATCTGATTTTCCAGGTCTGCCCGTTGATGTTCTAACTGACGCCGATATTGGTCTCCTGTGGGGGTGGGCGGTGGGGGTTCTGGGTCATTAAAGGTATTAGAGTCGAGCGCAAAAAAATCAATGCCCCCAGCCCGGAAGGTGTAATAGCGGTTGGGTAAGCGGGTAAAGTGTCCTGGCTGATAGCGGAGACAGTAGCCTGAGTTGGTCTTAATGGTGTAATGACGCTCTAAATGGGCTGCTACCTCAGAGGTGGCACTAAATCCTTTCAGATAGTCTAGAAAAGCACGAGCATAAACATTGCCTTGTCCCGAACCACGCCAGCCCACATCCAGGTCGATGCGAGATTCTAGCAAACGGCGGATGGGGAGCGTTGCCTGGGCCAGGACCCCATACAAAAATGGGAGATCGTAGTAGTCATGGTTACCAGGAACAGGAAAAAATGGCAGGTTGAAAATCATCCGATCGTAGGCAATGCTCTTGTACCGGTCCCCCCCTATCAGGAAATCGCGATACGGCTCAATAAAGTTTTTGGGATAGTATTCGCTTGATCCAACCAGATAAACAACATCGCCTGTATGCAAAATAAAGCGGCACTCATCCCGGTGCGATAGCATCTGTTCCGCAATCTGACGCTGGGGGTTGTGTCCTCGATGCGGTCCAGAGCCACTATCACCTAAGACAAGAAAGGAAAATTCGGGGCTGTCTTCCCGTCCGTCATCCAGAAATAGGCGGGTCTGGTCGATGTCCCGTTGCTGCATCAATGGGTCGCGCCACAGCACTCGCTGCTGCATCTTGGTAATTTTGTTGGCGATCGAGGGGTCGTGCACAAATTTCATCCCTGATGGCTCCTGTTGGTAAAGGCTAAAGACTAAAGGATGAAGGCAAAACGCTCAAGGGGATGGGCTGAATTGAGCAATTAGAATTGGGCAGTTATAAGGACTTGCAGCCAAATAATATCCCAAACTATCCTAACGCAGAGGCATTGCAATGAAATGCCCCTGGCAAAGGCATCCCTGATCCAGGAAATTTATTTTCAGGTTGATCCTTAGCTCTTTGAACAAATTCTGGCACTGCTGGAATTTAGGGATGAAACCGCCCTCTGAGAGGGTGGGGTGGGGACGCTCGTTCAACTCGGCGATGGACTGGAATTGATCGGTTCAGGGAAAAGAGAGAGTCCTTCTCCATCAGGCTTCCAAATCAAGTCCTAGACAACGAGAAAAGCGTTGAATTTCGACAGCAGAATCAGCTTTTCAGCCCATTCTTGCACTAATTCTGGTGTCTGTCGGCTCAACCCAATGT
>JBAUTA010000730.1:0-1795 GCA_049581985.1 Kovacikia sp. | reverse complement strand
GGCAAGGCCAGCAATAAATACTGCTAGAATCCCATCGGTTCCAATCAGTTTGGCAGATCCCAACACCGTGAGGGAAAGTGCAATGCTGTAAGCTAGAAACGAAGAATGTTCGATCGTTTTACGTCGTTCCGCCCACTTCAGCAGGCGACCTGCTACGTACCCAAATAGTCCGCCAAACAGCACAGCTCCACCCACTTCCCATAGCACTACCTGGGTCAACCAGTGGATTAGTAAGGTTCCTGGTAGAAGCGGCTCACTTTGAGATGTGGTTTTTTCTAAAATTAAAATACAGAGCAGGACAAAGGGATAAGCTAACCCATCATTGCTGCCTGATTCTGCCGAAATCAGGTGCCGTATGCGCTCAGGAAGGTTCTCTTCTGCCACAACCCCGGTGACGATCGCAGTGGAAACAATTGGATCAGTTGGCGTAATTGCCGCACCCACCAACATTGCTTCCCAAAAGGGAATCCTCAGGATCCAGTAAATTAATAATCCACTGGCAATCCACATCAATGGCATGACCAATCCTAAAAGGATCGCCAGTGGTTTCCAGTGTCGAAAAAAGTATTGCTGAGGTAGACGCAGTGCTACCCCCATAAGACCGATCGCCAGCGTAAAGCGGGCAGTTTGCTCCAGTAGATGTTCCTTCGGTAACCCCCAGGCAGTTGGGTCAACCCATCCTAAAACTGCTGGACTCAAAATAATTCCAAGCGCAAGAGCCGTTAGGGGATCGGAAGTCCACCAGTTACGTCGGAAATAGTCAGAAACTAATCCTAGAACAAGAACAATTGCCCCGATTGCAGTAACGACAAGGTTAAGTTCATCCAAGGGGAAGTCAAAAAAGCAACATCACAAATCTTCGATCAGTGCTGGGGGAAGATCTTCTACCCTTGTATAGATCTATTCCAACTGTTATTCCACCCGTAGAGATCTATTCCAAGGATACTTGCTGACTAAAAGTTTAAATTGCTTCTGGAGGCTGGTTTGAGCCAATCATAAAGGGGAACTGGCTCTGGTTTGCCGCGAATCTATCAGGCTGCTTACAAGATTGCTGGGAAGCCTGCCACTCTGCCTTAAGTTAGATCTGGCTTGCTTCATAAACTTCTCTTTACTTTTCATTTTTACTGTTAGATATTCGAAACAAGCGACCTATTAATCTTGTATGGCTACACAGGTTCAAACTGGCACGACTCAACCAGAAGCGATTCAACCCCGTACGTTCCTGGAAAGTTCATTAGATCGAGTTTTTGTTTGGGTGACTCGCATTTTTGCCCTGGCGGTAGCAGGTATTTTAATCTGGATTGCGGTAGAAGTGGCGATCGATGCTGCACCTGCAATTCAAAGATATGGCTGGAGTTTTCTGGTTGATAGCGGCTGGAATCCGGTAGAAGACGAATACGGGGCACTACCAGTTATCTATGGAACGCTCGTAAGTTCAGCGATCTCTCTGCTCTTTGCCATCCCGATTGGAGTAGGGACCGCTATCTTTCTGAGTGAAAATTTCATTCCGTCAACCCTCCGGACTGGGCTGATCTTTTTAGTTGAACTACTAGCTGCCATTCCTAGCGTTGTCTATGGTCTTTGGGGGATCTATGTTCTAATTCCTTTGCTGAAACCCATTGGCAACTGGCTACACGGCAATCTGAATTGGCTACCAATTTTTAGTACGCCCTATATTGGCCCTGGCATGTTTCCAGCAGGCATCATTCTAACGGTGATGATATTGCCAATTATTACTGCGATCTCGCGGGACTCTCTGTCCTCCGTTGACCCCAGCCTGCGGCAAGCATCCATG
>JBAUTA010000729.1:0-5723 GCA_049581985.1 Kovacikia sp. | reverse complement strand
CTCCCCGCACCGTCAGAATGCAAAGCGAGGCGGGAAATGGAAACCGTTTTAACCGGATGGGCGGGAGCGAATAGGCAGTCCCAATAATCAGGCTTAACCCTACGGTTGCCAGCAGAAAAGGACCTTCTGCGATCGCCAGCAAAATTGCGAGGATTCCTGTAGTGGCAACAACAGTCATGGCCTGTCTGCGCGAAAATTCCTTAGCGGCGAGGGGCAAGTGGGGCTTATTGATGCGATCGATTTCCACATCTTCCAGTTGATTCAGCCCAACAATGTAAACATTGCCACAGAGACAGGCGAGCAGGGTAAGCAGGAGGGAGTGGGGAGTGGGGAGGAGGGAAGTGGGCGCAGCAGCCTGGATGCCGCTTCCCAGACTCCACCCGCCATTGCCAATGGCCCCTCCCTGGGCCAGAGCCAGGGCAATCAAAAACAATCCGACTACACTGAGACTGGTGCCAATGATGGTATGGGGACGGGAAAACTTCCAGAACGAATAAAGCGGCAATACAAAGAGTCGAACCCCCTTTGGTTTAGCTGAGCGTGTGGAGGAGTCAGAAAGCTTAGCGAGAATTCGGCTCATATTTAATCTAAGTTAACCTTATATTTTTCTTAACGATTCAACGTCTGTCCAAGCCAGAGAAAGTAACCTCTTTAAAAGTAAGCAGTTTTTGCGGAAAAAAGTCTCTCTAGTCCAGAATTCGGACATTTTTGGCAGAAGTATATTAAATCGCCAGAGAGTTGAAGCCATCCACCCTCAGCGATAAATTTGGGTATTTATTTACTTATAGCCGTAGCAATATTGG
Source organism: Kovacikia sp. (assembly GCA_049581985.1). Taxonomy (GTDB): domain Bacteria; phylum Cyanobacteriota; class Cyanobacteriia; order Leptolyngbyales; family Leptolyngbyaceae; genus Kovacikia. Next base: position 4,920 of record JBAUTA010000729.1, on the reverse strand, counting down.
TTAGGAGGGGGTGCAGGGGTTTCCATCTGCAGTGTTTGCTTTTTCAAATTGGCATCAGACTACAACAACAAAAATAAAGTTTTGAAAGGGGTGAAGGGGTTCCCCCCTTCTTGGGGGCTTCGCCGCCACCCCCATGTTGCAACCCACATTCCGCATCACCACGTTTCCAACGTACCGTAGCGTAACACTGTGACATTCAGATTTTCTTCCGCTGACTGATTACTTGCACCTAACGGTGCCGATCGCCCGCTACTAGAAACCTCTGCCTCACAACCGATCAACTCTTAGCGGTCGGTGTGATAATCTTTGATATGCATGTCAAAAACCATGCATATCAAAGACCCATAAAAGCAACCCTGGCTTAGGGTTTGATGTTCTGGTTGAGATGGAAAATGTTCTCAGGATCATACCGCTTCTTGATCTTCACCAAGCGATCGTAGTTAGAACCGTAAGCTGCTGTGACCCGATCGCCCTCCTCCTCGGTCATAAAGTTCACATAGGCCCCAGCGGATGCATAAGGGGCAGACGCTTGGAAAAACTCACGGGCCCAGGTAATGCATCTCTCATCCTGCGCTACATCATCCCATCGTCCATGCACGTTAAGCACAAACCTGGCATCCCGATGATAATAGGCCGTAGCCTCTGCCGAAACGCGGTTGGATGCCCCGGCAATGCATCCGATGAAGATCTCGCATTGTGGCGAGGGTAGCTTGCCTGCGAATTCCACGATCGCATCCAGTGCGCCATCCTGTAACTCTATGAAATTATGAGATTTCCAGTAATTCCGTGCGCCGCGTGTAAGTAAAGGGTCAAAGGCTTGCTGCCATTGTACGTAGGGCTGAGCACCGATGTGTTCGCCGTAGGCATCGCCAAAACTACGCAGCGGTTCGATCTGTTTCTCACCCTCTGCCAGATCGCCGACATAAAAGACAGCCAGCACGATGACCTCCTGGCCATGCACGGTCTCAGGCAGAAAAGGCAGCGGCGGAGCTTTGCGAAGAACCACCCACACATTCAGTTCTTCGGGGGCTGATTCAGCAAATTTCCGATACTGGGTCAACACCTGTTTAGCTTGACTCAAAGGAAAAACGAGCAACCCAGCCAATATTTCAGGCCCCACAGGATGCAGCGCGAATTCAAACTCAGTGACGATACCAAAGTTACCGCCGCCCCCTCGAATTGCCCAGAAAAGGTCAGCGTTTTCGGTTTCGCTGGTTCGGAGTTGATTCCCGCCTGCTGTGACCAATGTCGCAGAAACCAAACTGTCGATCGTCATGCCGTACTTGCGTGTCAACCAACCGAAACCGCCACCCAGGGTCAGACCTGCGATACCCGTCGTTGAATTAATTCCCACTGGAGTCGCTAACCCATGGACCTGTGCCGCTTGATCAAAATCAGCCAGTGTAGCACCGGGTTCGACATACGCACGCCGCTTTTGAGCATCAATGCGAACATTCGTCATGGTTGAGAGATCAATCATCACACCGTTATCACACACTGCATTGCCCGCAATGTTGTGCCCAGCACCCCGGATTGATAGTTCGAGCTTGTTTTCCCGCGCAAATGCGATCGCATGGGAAATGTCATCGGCTTCTGCACACTGCACAATCACAACAGGTTTGCGATCGATCATCGCATTCCAGATTTCGCGAACTTCGTCATAATTAGGGTTGTCAGGAAGCACCACGTGCCCCTTTACATGAGTCTTCAATCGCTCGATCGTTTCATTCAATAGTGTTGTCATGATATTTCTCCTTGCTACAATTTCTCCTTGCTACAAAAGTAATGCTGAAGTCAGCAATACATCGCTTACCTTTGTGCAGAGCCAGGGCTGATGACACTAGTAGACCAAAACGAAAGTTTTGAAAGGGGTGGAACTCCTTCTAGGGGCATGGGAGCATTTTCAATCTGCGAAGCAAGTAGGCGTTGCCGAAAGTCCAAAGTCTGAACCTCCGGTAGAGCAGATCCCTAGTGACTCCGAAAAGGTAAGCCAGATAAGCCATTCAGGGCTAAAAGCTTGCTAAAGGTTCGGAGGAATCCCCCAGCGGAGCGGTGCTTTAGCAGGGGGAGGTTTCAACTGGGCCGCACCAGCTAGATCCAGCAGTTGCACCTTGTCCAATACCAGGAAGATAATACGCTGTTTAACTGTACCGGCAGTAGAAGGTTGAGCAGCCACGGCTTGAGTTCCAACTCGTTGATGCCATTATGCTAATCTGCTGAATACTTTTTCTCCAGGGCGATATCGGTCAAGCAACGGACGAATCTGGCCAATCGGATGTCAACCCCTGCTGGGTAAGCGCTTCTGAAAGCTTGTCCAAATTGAGTCTTACAAGATTGGGGTGCACTCAATCGGATCGCTATAGAAAAGGACAGTTGCTTTTACGATAGGACATATTCTTTGATGAGTTGCCGCCAGCGATCGTAGGCGGGACCATTCAAATGCAGCCCATCCAGACTGTAATGGGGATCTAGTTCTCCCGTGGCGCTCAAAAATTGGGAGTAGAGATCAATATACGGATACGAAAATTTCTCAGCCAGTTGCTTTAGCTGTTCATTAACCTGAATTACGGTCTGGTTGGTTCGTTCTCCAAAAAGTTTGCTGGAAAGAGGCAGCAGACTTTCGATAAAGACCTTTGTAGCGGGAACCTGATGCTGAATTGTAGTCAAAATTTCGGCGTAGTTTTGAATGATTTCTGCAACGGGAACGCCTGCCTTAATATCGTTAATTCCAATCATCAGGAAGACTTTCTGAGGTTTGGAATTCAGGATGGGATGCAACCGTTTCAGAATCCCCTCGGTTGTATCACCGGAAATCCCCCGATTCTTTATCTTGGAATCTTGAAACAACTCTGACCACTCGGCTTCATTGGTCAGGCTGTCGCCTAAAAACACGATATCAAAAGAGCGGAGGGGTAAATACTCAAATTGAGTCAGGCGATGAAAGTAAAAGGGGGAATGATAAGGTGCGACATCAGAAGTTTTTTTAAGCCTCCTGGCAATGACATTGGTGACATAGGAGAGTCCCCCTCTTTTGGCAACCATCACCCATGCCAAACAGAGGAGGACCAAATTCAACCCAATTGAAAATTCGAAGAAGGCTGTAAGCATTGATTTACAGACTTTTATGAAGGTTGTCTCCAAGGATGAAACGCTGCAACCCTGCTCTTGTATCCATTGAAACTATAGCGATCCGATTTGGATTGTGAAAGCACTTTCCCCTCAGGGAAAGGCTTTCACAACTCCCTCTGTTCATAAACAATTTAGACCAGCTATATGGGTATGGGTAGATCACCAGATCACCAATAAAACGCGGGGGAGCCTGGGGGATGTGAAAGTGTAATTATTTCCTAACAATCCTTCCTGGTCAGGCGCAGTTCCCTGTAAATCCTAGGTTGTATACTCAGCATTTATTTTCACGTAGTCGTAGCTAAGGTCGCAGCCCCAGGCAATGCCGGAGCCAGAACCATTGCCAACGCCAACGGAGATGTGTACCGTATCATCCTTCAAATAGGTTCCGGCTGCCGCTTTCTTGAGATAGGCATTGGCGGCAACCCGATCGAACGCCTGGGGTTGACCGTTCTGCATCATCAAGAAATCGCCCAGCTTGATTTGTAAGTCATCCTGGTTGAATGAGACGCCTGCCCTTCCTGCCGCTCCGGCAATTCTCCCCCAGTTGGGATCGCGCCCAAAGATGGCAGACTTAACCAGAGAGGATCCGGCAATGGTGCGGGCGATTTGGCGGGCAGCTTTGTCATCCGGTGCGCCAGAAACCTGGACTTCTAGCAAGCAAGTCGCCCCTTCACCATCGCGGGCGATCGCCTTTGCCAGATAAATACACACCTCTGTCAGCATTGCCTCCAGCTTTTCGGCTTCTGGTCCAGGGTCGGTGATGGCAGGGGTACGGGATTCCCCATTGGCCAGGGCAATCAGAGAATCGTTAGTGCTGGTGTCGCCGTCTACCGTGATCTGGTTGAAGCTGCGATCGCCGGCCCGACTCAGCATCTGCTGCCAGAGATGGGGAGAAACCGCCGCATCGCAGGTAACAAAGGCCAGCATCGTCGCCATGTTGGGATGAATCATCCCCGATCCCTTCGCAATCCCACCAATGCGGACCGGGCGATCGTGTAACGTCGTCTCCAGGGCAATCGATTTGGGCACCAGATCGGTGGTGATAATGGCTTTAGAGGCACTTTCTGAACCCGTTTCCGAAAGGGAATTGATCAGTTGGGGCAAGGCCGCTTTAAGCGCATCCATTTTAATTCGTTGCCCGATCACCCCGGTAGATGCCAGTAGAACTGATTCGGGAGCAATATTGAGCTGTTGGCCCAAGGACTGGGCACTGTCCAGGGCATCTTCCCAGCCTTTCGTGCCCGTAGCGGCGTTTGCCTGCCCAGCATTGCACAGGATAGCCCGGGCAATTTGTTTTGATTGCAGCCGTTCCCGGCAGTAGTCTACACAAGCAGCTCTCACCACGCTGCTGGTGAAAATGCCCGCTGCGATCGCTTCCACATCTGAAACAATCAATGCCAGATCTGGCGAACCTGATGGTTTTAGCCCCGCTGCCATTCCCGCTGCCCGATAACCTTTGGGAGCCGTGATTCCTCCAGGAATTTCTTGCCAGTCTGCCACGATGCTTGCCTCCACTCACTAAGATTCCTGACAGGCGATTATAGCAAGGTTGGTAGGTATTAGTTGTTAGCAGTTAGCAATCAGCCCCCTAATCCCATCCTGCCCCAGCCAGGGGTTCCACCCCTGCACCCCGTCCTAACCCATAGGGCTACGGCTATAGGATCGCTTATCACTTGCAAAAAAAGAGAGCAAAAAAAGAGAGCAAAAAAAGAGAGCAAAAAAAGAGAGCAAAAAAAGAGAGCAAAAAAAGAGAGCAAAAAAAGAGAGCAAAAAAAGAGAGCAAAAAAAGAG
>JBAUTA010000728.1:0-6070 GCA_049581985.1 Kovacikia sp. | reverse complement strand
GATCCATGCTGCCCCTAACACTGGCGTAAGAATTTCAGCTGATTTGCAAACCTATGTCAGCCAGGTCAAGGACGCGATCGGCATTTTGGTCGTGCGATCGGTGGATCCAAGATGGCGACTATCGGAGTGAGTATTAACCGCACCCCGTTTCCCTCTGCCGTGGTTACTCTTTAAATCGGTATTAGCCTTTTAGGGCAGGCGATCGCTCAACTTGCTGACAATGGGCAATCGTAGAGATTTACGCTGCCAGAGACGCACCATTAACCAAATGTTCACCAGAAAATATCCAGAGGTGAATAAGCTGCTGGTAATCAAAAGCGGCAGAGCAAGGGAATCGGACATTTCAGCCCCAGCCCCCAGCAGCAGGTAGCCTAAAAGCCAGCCCAGGGCCAACGTTACTGCCAGACGGCTGAGATTTCGTTCCTGGCGTGTTCCCCGACGCCGATAGAGCGTCCACAGGGCGGGGAAGAACCCGACCACGGGCAGCAGATATAGAAATTGTTGAAGATGCCGAACGTCTTCATTCTTAAACGGATCTAGATCGTTCATTAGGCTATTTTTTGCAATGGGAAAACTGCGAGAGAAGATCATACCAATCTAAAGAATAAGGGCTCCACCCCTGCAACTCGTTTTTATCTGTCGTGTTTTCTTTTTAAATTGATGTAAGGATGCGACGGAAGGACAGTTAAGAGCTTAGGAGGGAGCAAGTTGGACCTTCAGCTTGCAGCCTTTAGCCCTATACCGGACCCTCAATGTTTATTGAGCTTCTAAATTTAAACTTCTAAGAGGAATTAAGACTATTTAATGTAAGAAGTTGCAAAAGATACCTCATGGTATTTAAATTCCATATCTACTTATTCTTGTAGTTCATCTTATGAGATATGGGCGTTGCTGAATCCTGGGATGAATGGCAGCATACGCCCTCACCCCAGCCCTCTCCCAAAGGGCGAGGGGACATAACTTTCGGCTCCCTTCTCCCTGGGGAGAAGGGTCGGGGATGAGGGCAAATCATCCCGTCAATCAGCAACGCCCTCTCAGATAGGGAGTTTCACCCCCCAAATCATCTTTAAGGTAATTGCGCCCACGTACTTAGTTATGTTAGTAGCAAGGAAGGATTTATTTAGGGAGTAAATTTGCTTCTCCAAGAGAGGATTTTCGTGATTGCTTTCTGTCATTGCAACGAGCCATAACATTTGTTTGGTGCAGCTTTGCACTTCAACAGAAGATTAGTTAAAGGAGGAATTTGCATCGATAAGGGCTTATGGCAGCCTGAGCCAACTAAGGAAGTAGCACAGGAAGAAAGGAGTAGCGTCAGTAATGCCTTTTACTAGGGGCATTGCATTGCCATGCCCCCGGTGTTGGGATATCGCTACCCATCGCCAGCGAAGCCACCTATTGAAGTGCTTCTAGTGTCGCCGAACATAATTTTTGCAACCTGCGGAATGGTAAGGTTCGCCTTCACATAAGGATTTATCAGGATTTGCTGAATAAATCCTCAGCTAATTACTTTTTAAATCAGGAGAGTCTAATGAGTTTAGGCGGTGGATCACCCCATGTCTCTGAGGAGCAACTAGAAAGTGCTCAAGAGGAAAAGCTAATTGAAGAAGACGTAAAAACATTGCATAGTCTTGGCTATGCCCAAGAACTATTGAGGCGAATGAGTGGGTTTTCCAACTTTGCCGTTTCGTTCTCAATCATCTGCATTCTCTCAGGAGGTATTAATTCATTTCACCTGGGGTTTAGTAGCGTGGGAGGTGCCTCCATTGGTTTGGGATGGCCCTTTAGCTGTATGCTCTCGCTGCTGGTAGCCATGGCAATGGGACAAATTGCTTCGGCTTTCCCAACGGCTGGCGGACTCTACCACTGGGCTTCGATTCTGGGTGGTAAGGGGTGGGGATGGTTAACTGCCTGGTTTAATTTGGCAGGGCTGATTACGGTTTTGTCTGCCATCAATGTGGGCACCTATCTATTCCTTGTTTCAGCATTGGGGCCGATCGTGGGATTTGCCCCCAGCGATGATTCTGCACTCCTCTGGCAGTTCATTGGGGTTTCGATCATCACGTTTTCCCATGCGCTTTTCAACCATTTGGGCATTCGGCTGACCACAAAGCTGATCGATTTTAGTGGTTATCTGATTTTTGCAGTTTCAACCTTGCTTACTATTGTGTTGCTGGTTTTCGCTGCAGGGCATGGGTTAGACTTCTCACGCCTGTCTACTTTTACCAATTACAGCGGGGATTCTGGCGGCGGTGTCTGGCCCCAAACCAGCAATCTGTTTCTGCTGTTTCTTCTGGGCTTGATGTTGCCAGCCTATACGATTACTGGGTTTGATGCCTCTGCCCATACCTCAGAAGAAACCATCGGGGCAGCCCACCGAGTTCCCCAGGGCATTGTGCGATCGGTTTTGTGGTCGGGGGTATTTGGTTGGCTAATGCTGGCTGCGGTTGTGCTGGCTTTCCCAAATATGAATGCTGCCGCTGCGCAAGGAGCAGGCGCATTTTTCTCGGTAATGGATTTGCTGCCTGTACCCATCAAGCTGCTGCTATATATCGGCATTGGGATTGCCCAATATCTCTGTGGTCTGGCTACAGTTACCTCGGCTTCACGGATGACGTTTGCGTTTGCGCGAGATGGGGGGTTGCCTGCCTCCGGTAGCCTCCGGAGCATTAGCCACAAATACCGCACACCGGTCATTGCGATTTGGGCAGTTTCTATTCTTGCGGTGTTGTTTACGGTCTACACCCCTGTGTATTCCACTATTACGGCTGTTTGCGTGATCTTCCTTTACATCTCTTACATCATTCCAACAGCACTCGGCTTGTTTGCCTACGGTCGCACCTGGACCCGCATGGGACCGTGGACGATCGGCAGGTGGTTTCAGCCTGTGGCGGGGTTGTGTATTGTGATCTGCGCCTTGCTGATTTTCATTGGTGTCCAACCGCCCAACGACAAAGCCCTGGGGGTAACTATCGGGGCATTAGTGGCTACTGCGGTGGTATGGTTTGCCTATGAGCGTCGTCGGTTCCAGGGGCCACCTCAAGGGGTCATGATTCAACAGCGTCAGGCTGCAATTGAGCAAGCCGAAAGAGCGGTTGGCGAGATTGACTGACCTCAGGGAGTAGCACGGAAATAATGGTCCAACATTAGCAATACCTGTTGCCAGGGGCATTGCAGTGCAATCCCCTGATGTTGGGATATTTTTGCCTGCCAGTCCCGCAGGGGACTATATAGTGGTTTGCACCTGGGTGAAGTACAAAAATGTGAGGCACAGTGGGGCGCAAAGCACCCTCACTGTACCTCACACCCTTGAAAAGGGCTATAGCCCTACGCAAGCGCGTTAGGACCTTGGAATTAAAGGGGGTGTGGGGGTGAAGCCCCCAGCCAGGGGTTCCACCCCTGCACCCCGTCCTAATCTATAGGAGTAGTGCTATCAAACAAATACCCTGGACAGAAATGTTTAACTTATTTTTACTAAGTGACTGGGTGCAATTAAAGATGATGTTGGGCGTGGGGCTTGGAAGCCCTTGGCTGGGGGCAATGTCCTCAATTACTCCTTCTTATCATTAATGATGCCTGCTTACTTAGATTTTTCAGGAGGATGGGAAACAGAAGGCATGGGAAGAGTTGAAGCGAAAGCCTGCGTCGTGACGGGGGCAGGGTCAGGGATTGGTAAGGCGATCGCGGAACGCCTAGCCGAAGAGGGTGGCAGGGTCATCTGCGTAGATGTCAATGGAGATGCGGCAGTGGCGACTGCTACAGGAATTCAGCAAGCCCAGGGAACAGCCGAAGCATTTACAGCGGATGTGAGCGATCCGGAGCGAGTGAAGGCGGTTGTCGATCGCTGTGTTGAGCTTTATGGGAAAATTGATGTGCTGGTGAATAACGCTGGGGTCAATATTCCTGGGGTGTTTCATGAAGTGCCCGATGCCGTGATCGACAAAACACTCAATGTCAATGTGAAAGGCGTAATGTATGGCTGCAGGGCGGCAATTCCGCACATGCTGCGGACGGGGGGCGGGTCGATCGTCAATATTTCGAGTGTGAATGGGTTGGTGTCGGAACCATTCCTGGCTGTGTACTCAGCCTCTAAAGGGGCTGTGGTCATGCTGACGAAGGGAGTTGCCCTTGATTACGCCAAGCAGGGAATCCGATGTAATGCCATCTGTCCTGGATGGGTCGATACTCCAATTAATTACCCCCATGCCGAGATGCTAGGCGGGTTGGAAAAGGTATATGCTTCGATCGGCTCCTTTCAACCGATCGGTCGCCCTGGCGAATCTCGTGAGATTGCTCACCTGGCGCTTTTCCTGGCTTCTGATGAGGCATCATTTTTAACAGGTTCAATTATTGCCGCTGATGGTGGTATGACAGCTCAATAAAACGGAACAGGGAGTGGGGAGTAAGGCCTGTGGTCGAAGAAAAGCTACTGATTGGAGGTGCTCGTGTTCCCGCTGTATCCGGTCAATGGTCCGAGCTAACCGATCCGGCAACCGGGGAAGTCTGGGCAACGGTTGCTGCGGGGGGAGTAAAAGATATCGATCGGGCGGTTCAGGCAGCGGAGCGGGCACGGGTAGGGTGGCGCAAACTAAACTCGCGCGATCGTACCCATGTTCTGCTGCGACTTTCCACTCTCATCCGAGAACACCGAGAATCCCTGGCCCAACTGGAAAGCCGCAATGTGGGCAAACCCATCCGCGAAGCCAGGGACGAAGTTGATCTAGCGGCAGACTGTTTTGAATACTATGCTGGCGCAATTAATAAGGTAGGCGGACAAACTATTCCGGTGGGGGCTGCAGGCACTTGCCTCACCTTCCGCGAACCGATTGGCGTTTGCGGACTGATTGCCCCCTGGAATTTTCCGATCGCCATCACATCCTGGAAGGTTGCGCCTGCCCTGGCCATGGGAAACACGATCGTGCTCAAACCCGCTACTCAAACCCCCCTCACAGCACTGCGACTGGGAGAACTGGCATTAGAAGCGGGGGTTCCCGCTGGTGTCTTGAATGTCGTACCGGGACCAGGAAGTGTGGCAGGAGATGCGCTCATTCGCCATCCCCTGGTTCGCAAAGTTTCGTTTACGGGATCGACGGAAATTGGAGCTCAGGTGATGCAGCTAGCCGCAGAAGATATCAAAAACGTGACCCTGGAATTGGGCGGTAAGTCCGCAAATCTAGTATTTGCCGATGCTGACCTGGAAAAAGCAGTTCCCAAAGCGATGTGGAGCGTGTTGGGGAATGCCGGACAGGACTGCTGTGCGCGGTCGCGCTTACTCCTGGAACGGCCGCTCTATGAGGAATTCCTTTACCGCCTGAGCAACGAGTTTAAGAACCTGAAGTTGGGCCTACCGCTGCAAGAAGATACCGAAATTGGACCCCTGGTGTCGCAATCCCATCGCGATCGGGTGTACCAGTACATTGAACTGGGCAAGCAGGAAGGTGCAACCCTCGTTTACGGAGGAACCATTCCCACCCAGGAAAACCTGAAAAACGGGGCTTTCCTGCAACCCACCATCTTTGCAGATGTTCATCCTGAGATGCGGATTGCCCAGGAAGAAATCTTTGGCCCGGTCATCGCTGCTATTCCGTTTGATACGGAAGAGGAGGCCGTGGCGATCGCTAACAACAGCTTCTATGGGCTTTCCGGTTCCATTTGGACGCATGACATCAGCCGGGCATTGCGGGTTGCCCGATCGATGGAAACGGGCGTTATCTCCATTAACACCGGGCATAGTGTCCATTTAGAAGCTCCCTTTGGCGGCGTCAAGCGCAGCGGCATCGGGCGGGAATTGGGATTGGCTGTCCTGGATAACTACAGCGAATGGAAAAGTGTGTTCATCGCCGAGTAGCTACAGCAGCAGTTCTTGGGAAATGCTCCTCATCCCATCATCCCATCATCCCATCGTCGTCCTGGTAGACCAAAACTTTCGTTTAGGAGGGAGTGGGGGCGATGCCCCCACTCCCCTAGTAGAGTGCGGCGCAAGTTTAGCTACCGTAGAGCGGGCATCTTGCCCGCGCAGGTTAGAAGCCTGCTCTACAAACGGTAGGCGTATTTCCGCCCATCACTACTAGAG
>JBAUTA010000727.1:0-1702 GCA_049581985.1 Kovacikia sp. | reverse complement strand
TCTTCGACCAGTCCAACTCAATTGGCTCATTGACAGGTAGTCCAGCAGACTGCTTCAGTTTCAACCAGGTCGTCCGCAGCTTCCAAAATTTACTGCTTTCCATCGCCCTGATTCTATTTATCAAGACGTGGTTTGTTTGCTTTAACCATTCCAACTCAGATGTTAACTGAGAGAGCTTTGAATCCGTATCAAGTGTCATCCTTTACTCTAAACCTCTCTAAATTGAGCCACCCATCACCAAATCGGTTTTATTTCTTCTGACCATACCACTCGATCGTATTTTTTATTCCCTCTTCAAAAGAGACCCTGGGTTGATAGTTCAGAAGTTCTCTGGCTTTTGTCAAATCCACCAGCCGGATTGGAATCGTCGTTGGTTTAGAAGCATCAAACACTGGTTTGGCAGTGCTATGCCCTGTTAGCTTGAGGATGACTTCAACCGCCTGCTGGATTGTGATTGGTTGCCCCGATCCAAGGTTGATGGCCTCACAATTGGCACAATGTTCGAGCGCTAATAACAGGGCATCCGTCAGGTCAGAAATGTAAATAAAGTCACGAACCGCCGTGCCATCGCCCCAAACCTCAAAGGGGTTTTGTTTGTCTAAGGCTCTGCGAATCAGGGCAGGCAGGACATGGGAGGTTTCAAAATCAAACTTGTCAAAGGGACCGTAGGCATTTGTTGGCCGCACCAGGGCAATTTTCATGCCGTACCGCTCGTAATAAAACTGCGCCAGCTTTTCGATATAGCGCTTCATCCAACCCACCCCCAGATAGCTCTCGTGGGGATCGCCAACAAAAGCTTCTGATTCTTTTACGGGGTACGGCACCGCTGGATAAACGGTTGTGCTGCTGACAAACAAAAGCCGTTCAACCTTTGCCAGACAGGCGGCTTCGAGCATTTGGGAGTTGATCAGTAGGTTAGGGGTAAGGTGGGCGATCGGGTTATGCGCCATCACTGCGGCTCCCGAGGTATTAGCAGCGCAAAGAAAAACATAATCGACGTCTCGAACGGCTCGATCGCAGTCTTCCCGGCGGGTTAGATCCGCGGAGAGATACTCCACCCGTTGATCGTAAATCTGGGCAGGTTTCTTGTGCAAAGTGGATCTTACCCTGGCTCCCTGCTTGAGGAGGGCTTGAACCAGATGGGTGCCCATTAACCCGGTGCCGCCAGCCACAAGAACGGTTTTATTTTGGTAGAACATATAGCAGTCCTAAATCAGTTGTGAGTTTGAGAGGCTTTGTGATACCAATTTAAATAGCGAACAGGGCAGATTGGGGACGGGGTGCAGGGGTAGAACCCCTGGCTGGGGGCGAAGCTCCCCACAAGCCCATCTGTAACTTTCATTTTTTAAATTGGTATGAGAAAGGATTCCACCGGAATCCTTTCTCACAATCCAAATAGGATCGCTATATTACGATCTGCTCTTCAAAGGACCTCTAACGGTTTCCAGACGATCAGTGAATAACATTCACTGTATAAACTGCCAAACCGCAGCCTTTTTACGGTTTGAATTGAAATTTTATGCTCAGCTTCCAGTTCTCTTAAAAAGCTAAGATAGTCGTCCAAATATTGCCGCTGTTTGTGATAGCGGATGGCGAGATAATCGACTAGATTGTTCTCATCGTAGAGTTCGCAGAGTGGTTCCATATTGATGCAAATGTGGGGGGATTTCTCCAAGATAAAATGGATGAATTTCTGATAGTC
>JBAUTA010000726.1:0-7115 GCA_049581985.1 Kovacikia sp. | reverse complement strand
GGGGTATCTGACCGGAGCACCGGGTTCTTTTTCCAGATCAAAGTTAATCACATCCCAGCAGGGTTCTTCTTGCGGATCGGGACTAAATTCAACCGGTAGTCCGTAAAGTCTGGGACGAGGAGGCTCTGCCTGCCCACGCCAGGGGGTACTGCGCTCCAGGTACGTGCTGATCAGTTCCTTATAGCGTTGAGCAATAATTACGCGGGTTGCTCTATAACCCTGGGTGTAAAGTCGATCCAGAGCTTCGTGAATTTCAAATCGAATGCCATCAGGATGGGTATGTTGGCGATACCACTCACCCTCCCACTGTCGCCAATGCCGACCGGACTGGAGATGGATGAGCTCACCCGTTTTGGGATTTGCTTCAAAAGCTCCATGACGCTGACACAAATAGGTGTCCGTGAGAGTCAGTGCCGGAATCGTTTGGCGGCAGTGAGGGCACTGAATCTCCGGTCCGAAGATTGGATATTGCAAGCCGGGGTTGATCATTAAGGGCAATTTGCCTGTTCTGTGTTTATCAGTGCCAGTGGATTTTATTATAGCTAGGGAGACCGTGCTATCCCCTAAGCAATTCTACGTGGAATCGATTAAGATTCTGAATCAAGCGTGAACGATTTTAACTGTCAACTCACCTCTTACCCCTCCTTCTGGGCCTATCCGGATTTGTCCAGAGCGGCATTTGTTGCCGCAAATGCCACGGTAATTGGCAGGGTAGAGGTGGCAGATGGCGTCAGCATTTGGTACGGAGCAGTGCTACGAGGGGATGTGGAAGCCATTGTAGTTGGGGAATGTACCAATATCCAGGATGGCGCAATTTTGCATGGGGATCCTGGCAACCCAACGATCTTAGAGAAGCATGTCACGATCGGACATCGGGCAGTTATTCACAGTGCCCATATTGAGTCCGGTTGCCTGATCGGAATTGGAGCGATCGTGCTGGATGGGGTCCGGGTTGGTGCTGGCAGCATCATCGGCGCAGGCGCAGTCGTGACTAAAGATATACCGGCGAGATCGCTGGTGGTCGGCATTCCTGGTAAAGTTTTGCGTCCAATTTCTGAGAAAGAGGCAGCAGAACTCATCGTTCATGCCCAGCGTTACGAGAAGTTAGCCCTGGTTCATGCCGGAAAAGGGACTGATTTGGGGTTTGAGAAAGGGAAGGATGGGGCGTGAGAAGATCTCCCCCTCTCCTGATTCCCCATCCTTTTCAAAGAAGGGCTAGGAAAACTGGCTAACTTGCGATAAAAATGAAATATGAGAGCGATTCAAAAATCTTATTAACTAAGTGAGAGGTTTCTAGTATGGATTGGCGTTTGCTCATTGTTGTGCTTCCACTGGCATTTGCAGCTTTTTGGGTCTTCAAAAATATTGGTCGGGATGCCCTGAAACAAGGACAGGACTTTATCTCTAAGACCTAGTGTTGCAAATACTAAACTTTGCATCCTGGGGTAAAGGGACTTCGCCCTTTTACCCCCTCTGCAAAGCTTTCGTTTTGGTCTACTAGGACAATTTCAATAAACCTGTTAGGTGAGGGCTAACTTTGCCCTCACCTAAATTCTTTTGCCTGTTTTTATGGATCAGGTTTTTATAGCTCAGCACTCTTAATCCTCTACATAGTTTTTTAATTCCCGTGCCATCCGGTGGATGCCCTGCTGTTCATCCTGTCGGATGAAAGGAAAAACGACACGGGTTAATAGGCCCGAAAAATCTTCCTGGTGAGTATATTGGGTGCGATCGGGGCCAATTTGCTGAAGCTCAAAAGTATGTTTGTTGACAAAACCGGGAATCGAGGTAACCCACTGCAAACAAATTCCTGGTTGAATTAAGGTCACCCTCGGTTGAAATTCCGTTTCCTCATCCCCTGGAACTCGCCGTAAAGAAAGCCATACTATCTGCCCCTGCTGAAACGGACGGCGAGCGTTACAGTCGTATAAAAAAGTATTCCAGTACATCCACGCTTGTTTACAAAAAAGGGTATCCCATACTTTCCACCGGGATGCGTTAATGTCGATCGTTGTATAAAGGCTTGGCATAGGTATATCGGTCTTTAAAATTAGGTAGCCCTATTGGGGAAAAGATGGAGCATCCCAGGGGTCTGTCAAGACTGTTTTTGAGGGTTGACAACCCTCAAAACATCCTGAAAATGGGTTTTGTGGATTTGAGTGACCCCTCAAATCTATTCTGACGGACTCCTAGGACACGGATGGGAGGACGGAGTGATCAGCATTTCCTACCCGCTGCGTTCTGGTGCGGGTAACTACAGCCGTCGCCCTAGTGTTGCAAATCATAAATTTTGCAACATGGGGGAGTGGGGGCTTCGCCCCCAAAAGGGGGAAAGGGGGTTTCCCCCCCTCCAAAACTTTCGTTTTGGTCTACTAGTAGTCACAAAGTTCATACCGATTACACCAAATCATTGGTGTGACTTGGTACAATTGCGGGTCGAACATTCCTTTAAGCTAGGGACGTTTTGGCAACCATAATCCAACTCCAATGACTAATCTCACCCCTAATTCAAGTTTTAGCCTGACGATTCGGGTTCAGGTTCCTAACCGTCCAGGGATGCTGGCAAGTGTGACCCAGGCAATTTCGCTCCTGGGGGGCAATATGGGGCAAATTGACCTGATTGAGCAGACACGCCAACTTTCTCTACGCGATATTACCGTTGATGCTGCCAGTACAGAACATGCTGAGACCATCGTAGAAGCCGTCAGGGCATTACCAGAAATTAAGGTGCTGAATGTCTACGATCGTACCTTTAACCTGCACCGGGGTGGCAAGATTAGTGTCCAAAGCCGGATTCCCTTAAGAGGGCAGGACGATCTAGCCATGGCTTATACCCCAGGGGTTGGGAGAATTTGTACGGCGATCGCCCACGACCCAGAGCAGGCCTATAGCCTCACGATTAAACACAATACCATTGCGATTGTCACCGATGGCAGTGCCGTTTTGGGACTGGGCAACCTCGGCCCGGAGGCGGCTTTGCCAGTAATGGAGGGCAAAGCGATGCTGTTTAAGGAGTTTGGCGGATTAGACGCCTTCCCGATTTGTTTGGCAACCCAGGATACGGATGCCATTGTGGAAACGGTGAAGAATATTGCGCCTGTGTTTGGTGGCGTGAATCTGGAGGATATTGCCGCTCCCCGCTGCTTTGAAATTGAAGCCCGTCTCCAAAAGGAACTGAATATTCCCATTTTTCATGATGATCAGCATGGTACGGCAATTGTTACCCTGGCGGCCTTAATCAATGCCCTCAAACTGGTCGGCAAATCCATGGAAACCGTCCGGATTGTGATCAATGGTGCAGGCGCAGCCGGGGTTGCGATCGCCCGTCTGCTGCGGAAAGCAGGGGCAGAGTATATCTGTATGTGCGACTCTAAAGGCATTCTGTCGCTCGATCGGGCCGATTTGACGGAGCAAAAGCGAGAATTTGCCTTGGAAAAAGGAGGCGTTTTGGCGGATGCTATGCGAGATAGTGATGTTTTCCTGGGGGTGAGTGCGCCCGGTGTCGTCACGCCAGAAATGGTGAAGTCCATGGCAAAAGATCCAATCGTCTTTGCAATGGCAAATCCGATTCCCGAAATCCAGCCAGAGCTGGTGACACAAGACGTGGCAGTGATGGCAACAGGACGCAGCGACTATCCCAATCAGATCAACAATGTGCTGGCATTTCCCGGTGTCTTTCGGGGGGCGCTGGACTGTCGGGCATCTACGTTTACAACCTCCATGTATCTGGAAGCGGCCCTGGCAATCGCCTCTCTGATTAAACCCAGCGATTTGAACCGAGAATACATTATTCCGTCGGTTTTTGATGAGCGGGTTTCGCCAACGGTATCGGCTGCGGTTCAGCGTGCTGCCCGTGAGGATGGAGTTGCCCGCGCCTAGAACTTGCCCGCGCCCAGGATTTGCCCGCGCCCAGGATCTGGCAGTCAGCAGCCAGGTATCAGGCAATAATCACCCAGGGGATGGGGGCGTTGCCCCCAGGCAAGGGATTCCATCCCCACCATCATTGTTCGTTGGATTGCACCCAGCAACTGATCACCAGTTCCGATTTACGTCAAAATTGCTCCACCCATGAGCCGCTGATAGCGATATTCCAACTCCGATCGCAGGAGTGTCCAGCGGCTCAGAGTTTCGTCTTTGGCAATCACTTTCTCTGCTGCTTCCCGCGCCAGATCTAATACCTGCTGATCTTCCACCAGGCTCGCCAGGGCAAAGTCGGGCAACCCAGACTGACGGGTACCTAAAACCTCACCGGGGCCCCGAAAGCGCATATCCATTTCTGAAATAAAGAACCCATCCTGGGACTGCTCTAAAACCTTTAACCGTTGGCGGGCGGTTTCCGCCTTGGAAGTACTCATCAGCAAACAGAAGGACTGGGACCCACCCCGACCAACCCGACCCCGGAGCTGGTGGAGTTGGGAGAGGCCAAACCGTTCGGCATGTTCAATCAGCATCACGGTTGCGTTGGGAACATCTACTCCAACTTCCACAACCGTCGTAGAAACAAGAATTTGGGTCTGATTATCGCGGAAGCGGCTGATCGCATCATCTTTCTCGGCTGAGGTCAGGCGTCCATGCAATAGGCCCACGCGAAATTCAGGAAATACTCGCTCTTGGAGTTCCTGGTATTCATCGATCGCCGACTTTAAATCCAGCTTTTCTGATTCTTCTACCAGCGGCAGCACCACGTATACCTGCCGCCCTTGGGCAATTTCCCGCCGAATCAGGTCATAGGCCTGCATCCGTTCCCGCCCTGCCAGTACGGTGGTTTGGATGGGCTTACGACCGGGGGGTAACTCGTCGATCTGGCTAACGTCCAGGTCGCCATGCAGAGTTAAAGCCAGGGTGCGGGGGATAGGAGTGGCAGTCATGGTCAGAACATGGGGATTTTGCCCCTTCTGCTGGAGCCGCGCCCGTTGCTGCACGCCAAAGCGATGTTGCTCGTCGATCACAACCAATCCCAGACGCTGAAAATTCACGGTGTCTTGAATCAGGGCATGGGTGCCAACCAGCAAGGGAAGTTCGCCTGTTTCAAGCTGGGCATGAATTTCCCGACGTTTGGCGGCTTTGGTGGAACCGGTGAGAAGTTCAACTGGTAAATGCAACAGATTAAACCAACCAACTAACTTGCGGTAGTGCTGCTCTGCCAGAACTTCCGTTGGAGCCATCATGGCTGTCTGGTAACCGGACTGAATTGCTGCCAGTAAAGCAATCACGGCTACGACAGTCTTTCCAGACCCCACATCGCCTTGAATCAGGCGATTCATCGGGGTTGGCTCCTGTAAGTCGTTGAGGATGTCATTCAGTACCCGTTGCTGGGCATCGGTGAGCTGAAAGGGCAACAGCTTGTAGAACTGGTCGATCAACTCCCCTGTGGAAGCCAGAACCGCGCTTAACTGGGCCTGCTTTTGTGCTTTACGGCGTTTGAGGAGGCCGAGCTGGAGGTAGAAAAACTCGTCAAATACGAGACGACGACGGGCAGTTTCCAGGGATGCGCTGTCGGGGGGGAAGTGGATGTGGGTGATCGCCTGCTGAATTCCCACCAACCCATACAACTCCCGTAATGCTTCCGGTAGGGCCTCCTGAATTTGGTTTACCGCAGGTAATGCCGCAATCACAGCCCGACGAACCAGATCGGCAGGGACCCCATCAGTTAAAGGATAGATCGGCACAACTCGACCAACCCTGAGGGAGTCGATCGAGTCTTCCTCATGCTGTAAGACTTCAATTTCCGGATTGTCCAGGGTGATTCCATGGCTGCTGCGTTTAACCAGACCTGAAGCAGCGATCGTCGCTCCCGTTAGGTAAAGCCGTTTTTGCTGTTCCTGCCAGCCTCGGTTGCTGTAGCGAGCCCCTGCATAAAAGCGACTCAGCTTAATTTGCCCGCTGTGATCTCTGACGGTTAGTTCCAGAATGGTCAGTTTAGAATTACGGGGACTGGTAAAGCAGTTGCAGCGCTTTATCTGCGCCACCAGCGTCACGGTTTCCCCTTCCTCCAAATCCCGAATGCCAACCTGACGGGCATAGTCAATGTGGTCACGGGGATAGTAAAACAGCAAATCCCGCACCGTAGAAAGCCCCAGTTTTGCCAGCCTTTCGGAATTCTTTGGCCCGATTCCCGCCAGGTAGGTGAGAGCCTGGTCGAGGGAAAGGGGAGCGGCGGCGGCGGTAGGAGGGATTGAGGCGGTGAGGGGAACTGTTTTAGGAGTTTTTGGCTTTTGAACTTTGGCTTTTGGCTTGCCTCCTGCCTCTTGACTTTTGCCTCCTACCTCCTGAGTTCCCTGTTCCTCACAGGCTTTCCTCATTTGGTGCAGAAATCGCCGTGTATCTGCGACTAAATGCTGCCGTTGGGCAAAGGAGAGGTCAGAGTAAGTGGTGAACTGGATGCCAAGTTCCTGCCAGCGGGTTTGGTCTTCTGTTGGAAGATGGGTGGGGGGGGTGCTGAGGGAGAGGCTAAGGAATTCGTTGAAGCGGTGTTGCCTTCCTTCCAAATTGTTGAATCCGCGATCGGCTTCGACAGAGAGGGCCTTTTGCAGGCGAATCCAGTCCGGGGTTGGAGCAGGAGGCGTTGGGGAGTCGGGGCTTCCGTAAGAGTCAGCCGAATGGGTGTGGGGTGAGGTGGAATCCAAAACTTAAAACACCTTGAGGAACAAGCGAAGCCCTATAGAACCTTTAATTTAAATCAAACCTATAGGGATGCCCAACTTTTCCTGAAGTGACTGCTTCAGGCTCACCCCAATTCAAACGGTAGCCAGGGCAGATCGCTTGAGCTAGAACTTCATCGTGGCTGGCACCATACCCAGGCTCGTACCTCTCGAAATCCAGCAACAGCAGTGCGATCGCTCCTCCTGCGTCAACTAAATCAGCGAGTCGGAGTATTGTCGGAACCCACGCGATCGCGTATCCTCTCCAAGGCTAATTACCCAAACATCTCCTGGATATGCTTTTGAAAGCGATGGGTTACGCTGACGCTAACCCATCCTACGGCTACTAACGGTAAAGTTGTGCGGCGGCAGATAACCTCGAACTCTCACCGATAACCTCTGTTCCGTCC
This sequence comes from Kovacikia sp., assembly GCA_049581985.1. Taxonomy (GTDB): domain Bacteria; phylum Cyanobacteriota; class Cyanobacteriia; order Leptolyngbyales; family Leptolyngbyaceae; genus Kovacikia. The sequence continues at coordinate 64 of JBAUTA010000726.1, read as the reverse complement.
GCACCAACGTAGTGTGTACGCCCAGTCATGTGGATTGTCAAGCTGAATGCAAAAACAATTAATC
>JBAUTA010000725.1:0-4761 GCA_049581985.1 Kovacikia sp. | reverse complement strand
AGCCTATCTTTGATACCGTTTCTACACAGGCTTTTCAACTGGGTTATCTAATGTCAGTTCATTCAATTGTTGAAGCGGTTTTGGAACCCGGAACAACCTATGAAAAACGCATCCACTTAATTAATTTTGTGTCAGAGCTGTTTATTAATGCTTTAAATACTTATTTTTCCTCTGGTGTAAGTGTTGATCATCGTACTTTGACTGGCTTTGTAAATGAATCAAGAGTTAGAGTTTTTGATCAGAACCAATTAAGTTTGAGAAGGCTTCTGTCCTTTAGGGTAAAGGAATTAAACGAGAGGCAGTGGGTTTTCTTTCGTTATGCAATTCTAGAAATGGTTCATTGTAAATATGCTTATCAATCAGTGCTAAACGGTTTAAATAATGCTGAGGAGCCATCACTTGCTATTACATATAGAGGGTATTTGCCGGAATTAATAGAAAAAGTTCTGAACCTTCGAGAGCAGTATGTGTCTGCTGCTATCCGATCTGCACTTAACAATTCAGCATTTGAATTGGAAATTAAAATGCTGAGAGCTAGGTTACAGGGAGAGGGCAAATTAGAGACAGAAATCGATGATGTAATCAAGGAAAAAGAATCTGCTAAACAAGGCGAAGTGCGTGAAGAGTGCATGCAAAATATAAGCACGAGCTTAGGTGAATCTGCTAAAGCAGATAAAATTGTAAGCCGCCTTATTGGAGCTGTATCAGTTGAACAAGACGATGGAGATCTAGTAAAGGAATAACTTGGCACTACTAGTTAAAATTTGCAGACCTCTTTGATATACAATTGCTTCCGCGTTACTCCTTTTGCTATTATCACGCATTACTCATTTTAACTGAGCTATGCTGACACGGTACAGAAGGAAGGCGATCGATGTTGCAAATGGATTGCCATTAATGGAGCCGAATGAATATTGTCGTCGTTGGGTTACTCGCATTCAGCCAGGGGAGCGGGGATATCGGGCTGAATGTATTCGCGCTTTAGAGAAGGCGACGTTTAGCGTTTATAAGTTTGACACCATCGATCGCAATTGGGGTTCTGAGTTTGAACGCCGACCTGATGCAGCTTTAGAGCTTCTTCGGGTTGCCAACATGCTGAATGAGATTGATATTGGGCTTGACTCTTTAAACACTTCCATTGTGGAAATTTTGGCAAAGGTAAGACAGGTTGCGCCTCACCGCAAAGATGAAGACTAGCTCATTTTTAATGAGTGAATCTATTGACGGTGAACTTAGAAGTCTCGTACAGTGCGAGGGTAACTTTAAGCGCAATCCACAATGGCTGAGGAATTTTTGGCAGACTTGCCCCCTTCCGTTTCGTCCTATGAGGTGCAGCGAGAGCCTATCCGTCACGTTTTATACGGCTCTAAAGTAGCGATCGCCCGTACTATTTCAATCCTTCATATCAAAGGTTACGCAGAAACCTTTGAGTGGAGTAAACTCCTACCAACTAAAACTCCCGGCGAGTATATGACAATTCTGAGCCGTCTCATCGTGATGGAATAGGAAAACCGATTGAGAAATTTGAACGGCGCAAATTTATCCGTCGCCTGAAAGAACTCACCCTGCTCAAATTTGACCCTGTCCTCTGGAAAAGCCTCACTGATCGGGACAAAACTGGCCTCAAGCAGCTAGCCGAAACCGCCCTGTTAGAATACTATCAACCTCTGGAAACCCATTTATCCGGCACCTGCCATGACGACTGAACGATTTGCGAAGCTGCCTCCCCTGGAAAATGGCGATCGCCTCACCCGCGCCGAATTTGAGCAGCGGTACAACGCCATGCCCCACCTCAAAAAAGCAGAGCTAATTGAAGGAATTGTTTACATGGCATCTCCCTTAAGAGCAAAGGCTCACGGTAGCCCCCATGGAGACATCATGGGGTGGTTGTGGACATACAAAGCAGCGACTCCAGGAATCGATCTCTACGGCAATCCCACCGTGCGCCTGGATGCTGACAACGAACCCCAACCCGATGCCGTCCTCAGGATTGCAACCGGTGGGCAATCCAGGATTAGCCCCGACGACTACATTGAAGGTGCCCCCGAATTAATTGTTGAAATTGCCGCCAGCAGCGCTTCCTACGACTTACACGACAAACTGCGAGTCTACCGTCGTAACGGCGTTCAGGAATATATCGTCTGGCGCACCTATAGTCAGCAGATCGATTGGTTTTACCTGCAAGACGGCACCTATCAATCCCTGCCTCCTGATCCGACTGGGGTGTACCGTAGTCGCCAATTTTCCGGTCTGTGGTTAGCCGCTCCGGCACTCCTGGCGGGTCATCTAGCTGAGGTACTGCATACCCTTCAGCAGGGTATCGCCACCCCCGACCACCAGACCTTTGTTGAAACCCTGCGGTTCTCCCCCCCAGAAATGTGATCTACCTCGACTACCACGCCACCACCCCCGTCGATCGCCGAGTCGCCGATCGCATTTACCACTCCATGACAGAAGAGTTTGGCAACGCCAGCAGCACCGATCACGAGTGGGGCGATCGGGCCGAAGCTGCCATCCAGCAAGCTGCCAAACAAGTTGCTAACCTGATCGGAGCCTCACCGAGGGAAATTGTCTGGACATCCGGTGCGACTGAGAGCATCAACCTCGCCATTCAGGGGAGCCTTCGTTCTTCCCTCGCCCGCCCTGGGAGAGGGGCTGGGGGTGAGGGCAAGCATCGCATCGCCCTAATGTCGATCGAGCACAAAGCCGTCCTCGATACCTGCCGCGCCCTTGAAAAGAGAGGTTGGGCTGAACTGATTTATCTGCAAACAGATTCCAGGGGCAGACTTGACCTGGAGCATCTGGAGCAAGCCTGTGCCGAGGGGCTATCTCTCCTTTGTGTCATGGCCGCTAATAACGAAATTGGCAATATCTACCCTATTCAGGCGATCGGACAAATCGCCCAACGCTATGGCATTCCTTTTCTATGTGATGGTTCTCAAGCAGTCGGCAAGATTCCCATTCAGTTTGAAGCGTGGGGCATCACCTACCTGGCAATTTCTGCCCACAAGCTCTACGGCCCCAAAGGAGTTGGGGCACTAGCTGTCCGTAAGGATTACCATCTGGAGCCACTCATGTTTGGTGGTGGTCATCAGCGCGGAATGCGACCAGGCACCCTCAACGTTCCTGGGATCGTAGGGTTGGGAGAAGCTTGTCGGTTGCGATCGCTGGAAATGGGAGAAGATGAGCAGGCGATCGCTGCTAAACGAGATAAGCTCCAAGCATTTTTAGTAGAAACAATCCCTGGTCTGGGAGTGAACGGGGACATCAGTCATCGCTTAGCCGGTAATCTCCATATCTCTATTCCAGGGGTTCCTAATAGCGCAATCATTGCTAGGGTTCGCCACCAGCTAGCTGTTTCTACGGGCTCTGCTTGCTCCTCTGGAGTCGAGGCTCCTTCCCATGTGCTTCAGGCTCTTGGACTACCAGACGCTATCGTTGACGGAGCCATACGGATCGGGCTTGGTAAATTTACGACATACCAGGAGGTTGAGCAGGCGGCAGGCATTCTAATTGATGCCTGTATTAAGACTCAGCAAGCAATTGGACCTATCTCTTGACGGCTATCAACTCCCCAAGGATTCTTGCTAGTAGCCTGTCGGGGAGACGCTTGATTCTTTCCGGCTGCACGGCTCAGGCTGTCTCCCAATCCTTACCCAGCCCCACTCCAGCTCCCATCCCCGCTGAAAGTGTTATGAGTGCTCCCCAGCGACGGTTTCAGATCAAACTAACCCTCTCAGCCCCAGAGGATCTGAAGGTGAAGGATGGGGACCAGTTGCAGGCAGGACAGATTCTGGCCGATCGAGTCCGCGATCGCTCCCGGTTAGCGTTTCAGCAGCAACAATTACAGGCCCAACTAAACCGATTACGGTTACAGCTACAGCAACCCGTTCCCGATGTGGCTGGTTTACCAACAGCGTCCTTTCTGTCGGAAGTGGCCGAGGTAGAACGGCTCAAGATTAAGGCAACCGATGCCCAGCGGGTAAAGGAACAACAGCAACGAAAATTAGACCTGCTTCAGACGATGCCAAAGACTGACCTGCCCGAACCTACGATTCCCCATGAACAGGGGGTACTGGAGCAGAAGCAACGGTTACTCGATCAGGCGCTGGCAGAAGTGGAAACGGCAAAGGGCAAATTGGCAAAGGCCCAGAGCGATCGCCAGTTTCAGGAATATGAGCATTAGGAAAGTGAAAAACCAGCGAGTGACCCGGAAGCCCTCAAAACAGACCCAAACCCACTCAACCCGGCTGGCGATTCGTTGGACAAACTGATCCAGATGCAGTTTAACCAGGATGTCTGGAAAACGATGCTGGGGCAACTACCCTGCCTGGAAGCGACAGAAAGCTGTATCGGGCAATTGCAGGAGAGGGCGATCGCCAGTTCCAAAACGCTGAAGGCAATTGAGGAACGGGTTACGGTAATTAACCAGAAAATTAGTGAGGCGAAGAAAAACAACCAGAAGACGATCGCTCTCAGTGTATTTGAGCCGTTGGTACAGAGCTATCTCAAGGTAGAAGATATACCCGTACAGCAGGGGCAGGCACCAGGGAAGCGCGGATTCCTCGACCGGGTGTTTGACTTCTTTGTGAAACCCACTGGAACGATTAATGAAGTCCTGTCGCTGATTGGGCTTCCATTGTTTCGGAACCTGACCGGGGGAGATGCCGCAGCTCAGCAGCGGAGTATTGCGATCGCGGACCTACAGGTAAAGGTGGCCGAGGTCGAAAAGCAGCGGGATGAGCTAAAGGATAAGCTGCG
>JBAUTA010000724.1:0-1950 GCA_049581985.1 Kovacikia sp. | reverse complement strand
CTGGCAGCCCTATTCACCTTCGATATGTGGGTTGGCTGATTCTCCTAACCCCCGCTAATACAACCGCTGGAGGAATCAATACAAAAACATAAAAAATGATCTTGAGAATCCACTGGCTGGTTGGAGTGATTTGAAAGCTGCGAATGCCGATTGCAGGGACAAACCGGAAAAATAGGATTTCGGGTGACAGTGTCATAGTATATGGTTGCTCCATGTCGTCCATATAGAGCCTGAGGCTCGCGTGGTTATAGGTGAAAATGAGCCGATGGGGCCGCGAATTTGCAAAGACACCCGGAAAGACTAATTCAGGATAGTTCCCATTCTTCCCGCTGATGGGGGTTCGGATCCGAACCACAAGATGAGAATCCTGCTGTCCAATCATCAAATTACGCTGGAAAGAATCGGCAGAGATAGAAACAATCCGAGCAGGTCCTGATTGCTTCACATTAGCTGTCCCGACTGTAGTCAAGAGGCTAAATTGGGATGACTGTCGAATTGCCTGACTCAGCTCTGGGATCTGCCTTGGGGTTGCCAGCCAGTGTTGTTGAGTAAGAGATATACTCGAGTTCCCGCTAATCAGTGGATTTCCCTGCCACTCCAGGTCTGGTAAATGTCCACTCAGGTCAGGATAATTGCCCTTACCTGTGAGCTGATAAGCTGCCTTCCAGGAATGGTTGACTAAAGGGTTGGGTTGTTCTGAACCCAGAAGCCGAGCAATTTCTGGCTCTGTAAGCGCCTGGTTGGAGATGTAAAGCTCAGAAATCGTACCGTTCCACGGACGATCGCCCGTTTCCTCATTGCCAATCACTAGAGGAAATGAGGGATCCCAATTGCCCAAATGGGTAGTGTGCTGGAGGGAGATGATCAGATAAGTCAGGAATGACCCATAAGCCAGCGCACCCAACCCCTCCTTGCGAGGCGTCAAACAGTATTTCCCCCAGGTTTTCAGGATCTGATTCCTGAGTGGAAAATAGATCTGCCAAAAGTTGAACAATACAGCTCCAAGAGCGCCACCGATCGTATTAGTCAAAAGATCGATGAAACTGGCAGACCGCAAAGGCAAGAAAACCTGTAGGGTTTCAACCAGCAAGGATAGACTGCCACTAAGCAGGATAATGATCATCAGACTGATTGATTTGCGAGACCATCGCTTCTGGAGCATTCCAGCCAGCCCAAATCCCAAGGGCACAAATAGCAGGACATTGGCAGTTAAATCATCGATAGCACCTGCTTGAGTGGAAAAATGATTAACGATTTGTGCCAGAGACACGGGATCTCTGGCAGTAAATCTAAAGGGAAACAAGGTAACTATCAGTACCAACACTAGGCAGGCTGCCACCATGGCAACCGCCCAATAGGCAGATAGTTTTTTCAACCAATTACTCAAGGTTTATCGGCTCTTAAATGGGCGGGTCAACTTGGAAATTCGCTGGCATCAGAAACTCAGATGATCCACCTTGGACACCGACGGAGAGGATTGATTTTGCCGATTAAATTCAACTGCCTTCTGGTAGTTATTATACAGCTCAGAGAAAAATCGTTTCCAATTGTCGGTGTTAACTAACCAAAGAGCAAGCACCATCAGGCAGCGAAACTGCTCATTCCACTTGAGTTTAGCCTCGGAGATGGCGCTGAAATAGCCCTTGATGCAAAGTAATCGGGGAGATTTTATCCGGGTAGCTTTTAGCGGATTGCTCCAGGCTTCCCGTGCCCAGGCGAAGGATAAGCTAGCGGACTGGCTGGGATGGCGACGGTTAAGAAAAAGAGGTTCAGGAATCTCGACAAACTGTCCCCGCAAACTCAAGTCAGCTAGCAAAACCTTATCGGTCCCATAGTAAGTACCCATGAGCGGGGTAAATTTTAGCACATCAGTCCGAATTAGTCCAAAAATCTCAAAGCACCACCGGGTTCCAACGAGAATTCCGTGCTATCGTTCATCAGGCCGCGAAG
>JBAUTA010000723.1:0-1687 GCA_049581985.1 Kovacikia sp. | reverse complement strand
GGGCTTAGCAGGCGGGTGAAAACCTGGGCGATGGCCGAACGCGTATTTGCCCCAGGCTAAGCCCCTACCTACCACCCTGGGGGCGAGAGATCCACAACCCTATCTGCAACCCTTATTCTTTAAGCTGGTATACCCCTTGCTTCCCGAAACCGTTCTCGAACTAAGCCATATCAGCAAGCAGTTTGGTAGTTTGCTGGCAAATGATGACATTAGCCTGGAACTGCGACGAGGAGAAATTCTGACCCTGTTGGGAGAAAACGGTGCAGGGAAGACGACGCTGATGAATATTTTGTTTGGCCATTATGTGGCGGACCAGGGGACGATCGCTGTGTTCGGGAAACCGCTGAAAGCCAGTTCTCCCAGAGATGCGATCAACGCTGGTATTGGCATGGTGCATCAGCACTTTACCCTGGCAGACAATCTTTCTGTTTTAGATAACATCATTCTGGGAACGGAGCCCCTGTGGCGGCTCTGGCAAAATCGGCGATCGGCCCGTCGTCGTCTGGTTAGTTTGGCAGAAACCTTTGGTCTGGGAGTGAACCCGGATGCCCAGGTGGGAAAGCTGTCCGTTGGGGAACGGCAGCGAGTTGAAATCTTGAAGGCGCTCTATCGCAAGGTCAAAATTCTAATTTTGGACGAGCCGACTGCCGTCTTAACGCCTCCAGAAACCGAGGCGTTGTTTACCACTCTACGCAGGTTGACCGAGGCGGGGCTTTCGGTTGTATTTATTTCCCATAAGTTGCAGGAAGTGATGACCGTGAGCGATCGGGTCATTGTCCTCCGCTCCGGCAAAGTGGTTGCCAATGTCAACACCGCAGCAACCAATCCCTTAGAACTGGCAGAACTGATGGTTGGGCAACCCTTGCCCCAAACTATTCGAAAACCAATGCTGGCTGGTGAACCTGTACTGGAATTAAAAACCGTTACAGCCCAGTCTCCTGACAACCAGAATTTGATTGAGGCGGTAGATCTGGTCATTGGTCAGCATGAAATTGTCGGAATAGCCGGAGTTTCGGGTAACGGACAGGCAGCCCTGTTTGATTTAATTAGTGGTTTAGCGCTGCCGTCGCAAGGGCAGGTGTGGCTTTATGGTCAGGAGGTTCGCAACCCCTGTCCGCTAGCCATGGTGGAAGCGGGAGTCGCCCGCATCCCAGAAGACCGACACACAACCGGGCTGATTCCTGATATGAGCATTTGGGAAAACCTGATTTTGGAAACCCATTCGGAACCGGAATTTTCCCAGTCAGGTTTCTTGAATCTAGACGCGGCAGTTCAGCATGCCGTAGGGCTGATTGAAGCATTTGATGTCCGTTGTTCTTCACCCAATGCCACTGTCCGGCTGTTATCCGGTGGCAATATGCAAAAGTTGATTCTGGGTCGGGTGCTGTCTCGCAATCCAAAGTTGATCATTGCCAGTCAGCCGACACGGGGGTTGGACTTGGGCGCGGTTACCTATGTGCATCAGCAATTGCTCGATGCCCGCGATCGCGGTGCTGGAATCCTATTGATTTCAGAAGATTTGGAGGAGCTGTTGGGGTTGAGCGATCGGGTTCACGTTCTCTATAGAACCCATTTGAGATCTCAGAAAGTGGCTGCAAGCCTTTTGAGCATTAGCCTGACAAAGCAGAGGTTAATTTTAGTTTCTGCATGAGCTAGCGTTCGCTCAAAGTTCTTTACCAAACTCTTA
>JBAUTA010000722.1:0-5714 GCA_049581985.1 Kovacikia sp. | reverse complement strand
GCCCGATACCATCGTTGAGTCATTGAAGGAACACCTGCAACGGGTTAAACGATTACATTTACAGGATTTAGAGCATGGTTACGGTTCTGTTTACCTGCCCTTTGCCTTGGATCGCAAATATCCTAATACCAGCCGAGGATGGGTCTGCCCAAGCAATCTCGGTAGGACATTCATACTGTGGAGAGATATTTTATACAGGGGTACTGAATGACCTCATGTTGGAACCTCGTCCCCGAAGGCTGCTCGACCAGGTGTACGATGCCATACGGGGAAAGTGCAAGTATAGCTATCGCCAGTTTGATTAGGACAGAGGATTAAAGGGGGAGTGGCGGCGTTGCCCCCAGCCGGGAGCTTCACCCCTACACCCCGTCCTAGCCAATATTGCTACGGCTACATTACTCTTATAGCCCTGAAAAGACTTACATTTAATGGATTCGCCACTTCGTTCTGTTTCAAAACAAACGCCATCCCAGTGAGATGGGGACACTAGAGGATATCCAATTTCTTCCCCATTTAGCCGTGACCGAAAAGGGTATTCCCTTTGTGATGACATCCAAACCCAAAAAACTGTTGGATCAGGTTTCGAAATGCCATCTGGTTGCAGTATCTCCAATCCCATTGACTGGGATCAGGTTAATCATGCGAAATCGGCTCTGGCCTGACTGCGAAGGTTAGAACCGTTTCATCCACACCTTTAAGGTTGAGTGGACTGTACTTTGTGATTTCATCCTCTCCCAGGTAGTCGGCGATCGCAGCCGAAACCAGAATACTGTCAGGGTCCGCGGCTTCCTGAATCCGCGAGGCAATATTCACACTAGGGCCGATCGCAGTATAGTCTGCCCGTTCCGCACTGCCAAACATGCCAACCACAGCCGTTCCCTGGTGAATGCCACAGCGGAACTGCACCTGAGAGATTCCCTGTTTTTGCCAGCGCTGGTTTAACTGGTGCAGTGAGCGCCGCATCTGGCGGGCAGCCGCGATCGCCCGTCGTACCTGCTCATTCGGCGTTAGCTCTTCCGGTGCGCCAAATAACGCCAGAATAGCGTCGCCCATGAACTTATCGATCGTGCCTCCCTGATCAAAAATGGCATGGGTCATTTCCGCCAGATACTCATTCAACAGTTCTGCGACTCTACGCGATCGCAGCGTATTGGAAAGCTGCGTGAACCCAACGATATCGCTAAACAACACCGTTACCATACGTGGCTCTGGGCGCAGATCCAGAACCAATTCTCCCTGGGCTGCCCGTTGTACCAGGGAAGATGGCAAAAAGCGTTTCAGCACAGACTCTGTGAGATAGGTATTGAGTTCAGCCACCCGCCGTTCGTTTTCCTTCAGCGCCAGCAGGTTGCGGACCTCTGCCAAGAGTTCGCGATCACTAAACGGCTTTGACAGGTAGGCATCAGCGCCCTTCTCAACTCCCTCAATCCGAGTATCCTCATCTGCCTTGGCCGTCAGCAGCACGATGGGAATTCCCCTCAGATTTTCCTGTTCCCGAATCATGCGAATCATGTCCAAACCCGACACCAGCGGCATCATCAGGTCTGTGATAATCAGGTGCGGCAAATAGGTTTGAGCTGCCCGGAATCCCTCAGAGCCGTTACGAGCTGTCCAGACGCGATACCCCTGCTCCCGTAAAATGCCGGATACATAGGTTCGCAGGTCGGGATTATCATCCACAATCAGCACCCGTGAAGCTTGGGTATCCGAGGTAGAATCTGGCGTATTTTCCTCCTGGCTGTCCTCCTGCAACTCCATTTCCACATCTGCCAGTTCGATCGCAGCTCGACCAGGTTGAACTTCTGCCTGAACTTCAATCACTTGATTGGGGGGTAAATGGGAGACGCCAGTTTGGAGCCAGACCGTAAAAGTGGTCCCTTCGCCGTAGGTTGAGTCCATCGTCACTTGCCCGCCATGGAGTTCAACCAGCTCTCGCACCAGGGCCAAGCCCAAACCGCTCCCCTCATAGCCACGGTTGGCAGAACCCTCCGCCTGTCGAAACCGATCAAACAGGTGGGGCATCTGGTCCGGGCGAATGCCGATACCCGTATCGCTCACCTTTAGCAGGCAATGATCCCCCGCAGGTTGCAGCGTCACCATAATGCTGCCGCCCTCTGGGGTAAATTTCATTGCGTTGGAGAGCAAATTGTAAAGGACCTTGTCAAATTTCTCTAAATCAAGATACACCGAGGGACAAGCGGTCAGGTTAGTCTCAAGGGAAATCCCCTTCTTCTGACAGTAAGCCCGGAAGGAATCAACCGTTTGAGTCACAAAATCCACCAGATCGCAGGGGCGAAAATTGGGCTGCATCCGGCCCGCATCCAATCGCTGTAAATCCAGCAGTTGATTAACCAACCGCAGCAAGCGACGAGAATTCCGCAGGGCAATGGTCGCTTGTTCAAAAGAAAGTCCCTGCTTTTGCGCCACCGCAGATTCTAAGGGACCGATCGTCAAAGTCAGGGGGGTGCGGAACTCGTGGGAGATGTTTTGGAAAAATTCTGTTTTTTGGCGGTCTAGTTCCAACAACTGTTCTGCCTGCTGGCGCGTCTTTTGGTAGAGACGGGATTGATGCACCGCGATCGCCGCCTGCGCTGCTACCGCCTGCGCCAGTTCCACATCCGAAGCTTGCCAGCGCCTTGCCTGATTATTTTGCCGCAGGGAAATGCTGCCAATAATCTCACCATCCAGAATTAACGGCACCACTAACAGGGCCCGGGCCGGATGTCGCAGCGGCAATTCAGGCACATTCATCTTCGGGTATTTTGCCAGGTCATTTAAGATAACCGGTTGCTGAGTCAACAAGAGTTGCCGCAAAACCGGATTACCTTCGATCGGGACAGTCGATTGGGGAAGCAGGCGTGGCGCAATTTCATCTGATTCCAGGAAGGAATGTCCGGAAACAGAGCCTTCTTGCCTCCCCGATCGAAGGGGCATAGAAACCTCACTGCCTGGAGGAGAGGATTCCCATCCGGTCCGGGCCGCATCATGCAATCCCACACACTGAACAAATTCATCCTCACGGGTCCAGAGAGACAATGCACAGCCATCGGCGTGAAGTGCCTGCCCAAGTTGCTGAGTAATTGCGGCAAAAATTTCCTGGGGATCAAGGCTAGAGCGAATCGTTGTCGTAATCGTGTTAATCAGCACTTCCCGTTTTGCCAGTGCGCGCACCTGCTCATAAGCCCGTGCCTGAGAAAGCGCTAAGGCTGCCTGATCTGCGACCAAGGTTAACAGTTGCACCTCATCTTCTTGCCAGGTGCGGAGTTGATCGCACTGGTGCAGGGCCAGCACGGCGACCAGTTGATTCTGGCAAGTCAACGGCACAATCAGACTAGAGCGAATGCCTGCTGCGGCAAACACCTGTTGCCTTTCCAGAATCGCCGGATCTTCTCCCTGCAAGCGATCGTCTGTTTCAGCATCCTGAATAATTTGCACCCCGTGGGTTTCCCAGACCGCCTGAGCAAAAGTAGTCTTCAGCGCTTCGTTGGGGTCAACAGCCGCCGGATTATTTCTAGAACTTGTCCCTGCGCCTGGTGTTACAGCCAGCAGCTCTTCTGCTGGAATCGACTCGGATGAATTCAGATTTCCATTTTCTGCCAGGTCTGGCAAATCCGCTGCTTCATCATCCTCACTGATATAAACAAACCACTCAGGATCCATTTGCCCATACTGAAATGGACGCACCACACAACCGCTGACCTCAAACATACGACCAACCGTTTCGCCGATCGTTTGCAGAATTTGGCGGTAGCTGAGGGCACTGCGAATCGTGCTGGTAATGGCATTGAGCAAGGACTCTTGGCGCAGCGATCGACGTAGTTCCCGTGTCCTCGCCTTCAGCACATTATGAGTATCGACCGCCTGCCGCACGACCCTCTTTAACTCATCGTCATCCCAGGGTTTCGTGACATACTTAAAAACCTTGCCTGAGTTAATCGCTTCCACCAGGTCTTCAACATCGGTGTAGCCCGTCAAGATAATCCGGATAATGTCGGGATACTGAGTTGCCGTTAAGCTCAAAAACTCAGTACCACTCATGTAAGGCATCCGCTGGTCTGAGATAATCACCGCCACATCTCCCTCCCTGGAGAGAATATCCAACGCGGTCGGTCCGTTCTCAGCTTTTAGAACCCTGAAATCGCGGTGAAACGTGCGGTACAGCAGATCAAGGTTGTCCGGCTCATCATCCACAACCAGAAGTTTTGGCTTGTTGCTCTGTTGAACTTTCATGCACCGCTCTCTTGCTGGGGGGGCAGCTGGGTGAAAAATCCGCTAACTTGACAGACTGTTCCTAGAGTAAATGCGAGATATCCCTGAATCACGTTCGCCACCCGCCAGGTTGAACGGCCTGCAAGGATGAGCTGATTTCTACAAAGACATTCCTGAAAATGACTTTTAGTAGACCAAAACGAAAGTTTTGGAGGGGGGCTGGGGGTGGGTTCCCCCTTCTGGGGGCTCAACCCCCACTCCCCCATGGTGCAAAATTTATGATTTGCACCACTAGTAGTACGTAATACCCCAAGCTTCCTGGGAGCGTAACCGTGATGATCGCGATAACTGTTAAAGTTACCTTGCATCACCGATCGTTCGATTAAATTGCGGAAAAATTCTGCCCATGGCAAAGCAGAAAATACCTGAGGCCGTGGTTGAATCAGAACAGCCGCAGGCAAGAAAATGATGGGTAGTGCAATGCTCAATCCCAAAACGGTAAAGTTCACTGGCTAATTTCTATCCATGTTGCCCCAAGCGAAGCTTTCTCTAACTCCTACCTACTAATCTTATTCACACCCGTTCTGAATGAGGTAGAATTCACCTGATTTGTAGCCGATCCTGTAGGAGAGTCAATGAGCATTGGTAGAAGAAAATTAATAAAACAAATCCGTCACAATCCTGAATACTGATTAAAGTAAAAGCAGGCATTATATCTTAATCTAAACTCTAGGCTTTTAGATGGGTACCCCTCAACAGCTGGAGTTTTTCCTGACAGGCTGTTTGACTCTGCCGACCCAAATCTATCGTTTATCCGGCTTGGAGACCCTTCCACTATGCGCTGTCCTTTTTGTCAGTACACCGACAACCGCGTTCTTGAGTCACGTTCAGCAGAAGCGGGGCAAAGTGTACGCCGACGGCGAGAATGCCTTAAATGTGGTCGTCGCTTCACAACCTATGAGCGGATTGAGTTTGTCCCTATCACGGTCATCAAGCGAAATAGCGATCGGGAATCCTTCGATCGCTTCAAACTCCTGCGGGGAATCATCCGGGCCTGCGAGAAAACGGAAGTTTCTTCCCCTCAACTTGAAAATCTAGTCGATGAGATCGAATCAGAGCTCCAACAACGGGCCGTTCGTGAAGTTCCCAGTTCCGAGATTGGAGAGTTAGTGCTGCAAAATCTGCGGGATCTGAGCGAAGTTGCCTATATTCGATTTGCTTCGGTTTATCGAAAATTTCAGGGGATCCGAGACTTTGTGGATACTCTCGACCATCTTCAAAAAACGACAGCCAAGCTGCAAACCGACGCGGGATCAGCAGCCTTCCCAGCGGAAGAATCTCCAGTAAGCCCAGATTCTGCCGTTCTCACGCCTTTTCAGAATCCCAGCCGGTGATTGAAGCCAGTGATTGAATCCGGGGACTAAAAACGATCGGCGATAGAAATTTTGCCATCCCCATTTTTATTCTTCAAAAAAGGTTGTGTTGAGCAAGTCTCATTAGGTTAT
>JBAUTA010000721.1:0-2598 GCA_049581985.1 Kovacikia sp. | reverse complement strand
CTACCAGGGGATGCCAATCGTGAAATTGCTGCCAGCATTACCCGTGAGGCCACCCGATTGCGGGAACTTTCGCAACAGCTGGAATCAGCTGCAGTGGGGATGGAGGAAGAAACTTTCCGCCGCCTCTCTTTGCCTGCCGCTGGTGACGAGTGGCAGGCAATCGCCTCAAAAGGCGATGGGGCGGTAGGGGGAGAAGAATTTATTCCCCTTTTGCCAGCGGCTGGGGTACTGGTCAGAGGAGAATCTCTATTACTAGAGTCCTGTGTTTTGATGGAAGTTTTGGAGCCATTGCTGGCATCGGCGACGGCGATCGGGCAAGCGCAAAATCTGTCCTTGCAAAGAGATATCCCTGCCCACCTGCCACGGATTCAGGCCAATGCCCAAGCCCTGCGGGAAGTGCTGAATAACCTGATCGAGAATGCCTTGAAATATACCTCTGCCGGGGGGCAGATTAGGGTTGAGGTGAGGGTTATACCCGCAGCCGCAGCCTTGCCGGAAGCGCCGGAGCCGTTGGTGGAAATTGCGATAACCGATACGGGGCCAGGCATTCCACCGGAGGATTTGCCCCATATTTTTGAACGACGATTTCGAGGGGTGCAGGCCCAGGGTGAGATTCCTGGCAGTGGCTTAGGATTGGCGATCGCGCGGAATTTGGTAGAACAAATGCACGGTGAAATTCAGGTGCTCAGTCCAGCCCGGATGAATTTGGCCGGAGAAACCAACGAAACACAGCTGGGAACGACATTTCTCGTCCGGTTACCGATTGCAAAGGCGTGAGGAAGTCGAAAGGCTTCAATATTTCTGGGGCGTCACCTGGGCGGGAGCAGCTTGAGTTGGTTCTGGAGCTGCCTCCAGTGGCGCTATCGGTTCTGGTGCTGGTCGAGCCTGACGGGGTTGGATTGGCGGTGGGGGTGCGCTAAGTACCAGATCAGACGTCAGGGTTAATGTCAGGGTTGTACCAGGGTCTAGGGCGATCGCTTCGACCGTTTTGCCCCCCAGGAAGGTTCCAGCAAGCGCTCCGGCAGCGGCACCGGTCAATACCTCCCAGGCTTCAATATGGCGATCGCCAGTTACCGCGGCAACCCCAGCTCCGGCTCCGGCTCCCACCAGCGTGCCTAGAATTATCCTGCCGGTGCTGGGTTCTCTTCTCGCCACATAGAAATTGTTCAGTAGGTCGGAGGTTGCGCTAAAGGGTAACCGCCGCCCATCAGGCAAGATAATTTCATTGGCGATAAACTGGGCCCCCCCCTGGACCGTTTGCAATTGTCCAGCGACATCGCTTCCTGCCGGAATCAATACCTGTCCCTGGTTTGTGACAATATTCTGCGGAATTTTTAGGGTGACGGGAACCGATTGGGGTTCATTTCTGCCGAGTACCACGCGATCGCCCCCCTCATAGCGGGCGGGAATTGGGGTTCCGGCTGGAATTTTGACCCCAATTGGACCAGGGGCTTGCTGACCAACAATATAAGGGGAGGGAATTGCCGCTGCCTGCCCCTGACTAACTAACGCCTGATAAACAAATGCTGCGACTTCTGCCCGCGTTGCGGCTCGATTAGGACTGAGTAATTTCAGATCTGGATAGTTGACGGCCACCTGTCGTTCTGTGCTCGCCGCGACCCCAGTACGGGCATAGGCCGGGATATCTGCCGCATCAGCGTAAGCTAAGAGCACCTGGTTTACGGGCGCAGTGTTCGCAAAGTTCAAGCCACTGGCAAGGGATACAAGAATTTGAGAACGGGGAATATTTTCGTTCGGTCTAAACAGGTTTCCGGGATATCCTGCCAGAAACCCTGTGGTGTAAGCTGTGTCGATCGCCCCTGCCGCCCAATAATTTGCAGGTACATCAGCAAACTTAACCGAATTGCGGGTAAGAGGGCGGTTAAATGCTTTGCGAATGATTGCCGCAAACTGGGCACGGGTTACTGGCTCCTCAGGTCGAAATGTACCATCCTCAGCAAAACCAGTAATAATCCCGCGCCCAGCCAATTCTTGAATGAAAGGCCCTGCCCAATAGTCGGCAGGCACATCTGGAAATGTTTTCTGGGCAAAAACTGGGGCCGGGTTGACAAGGGGGGCGACAGTCCCGGTCGCCATCCCTAGAGCAACCAATGCGGCAGTCCCAGATTTCCAATAATTGGAATAAGACATGGGAAAGTTCTCCAAAATCACATCGACATTCCGTTAGCTTGATAGACCTTCCGTAAGAGCGAAGGTTTCTAAAAGAGACTGAGGGCAAAAATAGCCGCTTTTAACTAAAAACCCTTAATTTTAAAGAACATTATTGAACATTCTTTTCTTCCGCCATCGGGTAGAACCGCACGGCTGTTCATTGATCTGCTCCTGAAAGCAAATTAAAGATATTTCAGGTTCCTTGATACACCAAAAAGATGAGAATGGATCGAAAGCATCTTCCAAATTTGTGATGTATCGCTATCGCCAGTTTGATGAGGCCAGAGGATCCAAGGGGGAGTGGGGGCGTGGCCCCCAGCCAGGGGTGAAACCCCTGCACCCCGCCCTAGCCAAGGGGGCTACAGCGATAAATGCTGAATGGATGATACTCGTTCTATTTATCCGTGGACGAATAATCTATATCAC
>JBAUTA010000720.1:0-2141 GCA_049581985.1 Kovacikia sp. | reverse complement strand
TGCATTCTCTGTGGCCCAGCGTCACAGAAAACACATTGCCCCCCGCCTCGTGGGGTCCTAACTCCCCTCCACCCTTCGAAAGGGGTTGGGGCGATGAATTTGAGGCCAATGTAATACCAATTTAAATGGCGAACAGGGCAGATTGGGGACGGGATGCAGGGTGGACCCTTCATTTTTTAAATTGGTATATAGCCCTTTTCAAGGGTGTGAGGTACAGTGAGGGTGCTTCGCGCCCCACTGTGCCTCACATTTCTGTACTTCACCCAAGTGCAAACCGCTATAACGAGAATCCAGGGAAATCAGTCAAACCCAATGTACCCTAAGCTTGAACCTGGGATGGAAGCCAGGTTGTGATCATGGCCCCAGCCTCGAAACGCAAGCCAGGATTTCGTTTGGAGGAGGACTGGGGGTGGGTTTGCTTTGACCCAGACTTGTGTATACACCGTAGCCACTTCCCCAGAGTGCAAAATTGATGATTTGCAAGACTAGCAGTCCGTCAGGATCAATTTGAGGGATCGCTCAACTCTACAAACCCCGTATATTGGGTGTTTTGAGGGGTTCTAACGCCTCAAAAACGGTCTTGACAGCCCCCCCAGGAGAAGCTCAGGAGAGCGTGATGCATCATGAATTCACCTGATCACCCAGCGCAGGGGTTACCGCGACTGCAAATATAAGTAAAAGTAATAAGTTGCCATGGGAACGATCGTGGCAACAATCAGGAACGTGATGACCCAAAACGTAGCATTGCTGGATTTGGTTTCTTCACGGGTGGCAAAGGTGCCTTCAACCTGGACGTTGTCATCCAATGAAGGGGGACCGGGGTCAACTTCACCGGATAAAACGGCAACCAGTCGATCGCTGGCTCCCAAAAACGCCTGATTGTATTTGTTCCCTTCTTTGAGCGGAATTAGCACTGTTTCCTGAGCAACACTTTTAGCGATCGTCTCTGGCATGAGTTGCTTCACCTGCTCACCAGTGCGAATTCCAGTGTTGTTAGTCAGATTATCAATTACTAAAAGGGTTTGCCTGGCCTGGTCTGCTGGTGTCGGGAACCACTTCTCAAACAGCTTGTCAGCAAAGCTTTGGGCGGTTTCATCATAGTCCAAACGGTGAATCGTAACGAAATGGACCTCAAATCCTGTTTTCTTGGCTAGGGCATCCAACTCGGTGTTAATTTTGCCCTCATTAGCACGACTCAGGATTTCGGCTTTGTCAATCACCCAGGTTCCGGCATCGGGTTGGGGGACTTCATACACCCCTGTTGCCTCAGCAGGGGCAGCCATCAGTTGCATGGTCAGAATTAGAACCGTTAATAACAGGAGCAGGCGTTGAAGCCCATTTCTCCAGATGCAAAGTTGGTTGAGGAGCCGTTTCATAGAACTATCTGAAAATCGCATTTCTTTTGAGAATACTACGCCTATAAACAAAGATAAATATTATGATTTTTCTGCGGGGGCAGGATTCAGGCCAATCGAGAAGTAAATTTGCTTCAGGAATTCAGGCATCAAGAGTGTTTGGCTCGATCAGAAAAAGAACTCATAGATTCCAATTCCGACCAGAAGCAAGCCCGATGCTTTTTGAGTCAGGGTTCCCAGGTATTTACTCACATACGTTCCTGCCAATCGCTGTCCCAGATAAATCGTGAGATAGCTGAAGATGCCGACCGCAACCGCAGTCATCCATGGCTGATAGCCTGACAAACTAGCTCCCAATCCACCTGCGATCGCATTCAGCGATAAGGAAATACCCAAAAACAGGGTTTCTCTTAGCCCCAGGCGTTGATTGCTAAAGATCCGGGAAAATTCTCGCTCCTGCTTGCTGGCTGCATGGCTTGAGCGGTTCTCCTCAGATTGGATATTCCCCCTCACAAAATTTGCCGTCCTGGCTAAATCATTTGAACGGCGGGGCAGCTGAAATCGTTTGCGGATCCGAGTCCAAATCAGTCTGACCTGAGATTCCCAGTAAATCGACATTCCCACCACCACCAGTAGGCTGGCTCCCAAAGAGTTGGCGACCTTCGCTGGCAGAACCGTCTGGATCAGGTTTCCGCCTATCATTGCGGCATAGGTCAAGCCCATAGCGATCAGCGCAATCAAAATGTTAGCGCGGACAGGGATCTTTCTTCTGGCGATACCATAGGC
>JBAUTA010000719.1:0-4654 GCA_049581985.1 Kovacikia sp. | reverse complement strand
TCTCAGGACAGGTAGGACGTGATGAGAATTTACAGGTCGTAGAGGGAACGGAAGCCCAATTTGTCCAGACGTTTGAGAATGTCAAAAAGGTACTTTCAACCGCAGGAGCCACTTTTGATGATGTGGTAGAAATGATTACCTATCATGTTACAGGAGTAAATATCGGTAATTTACAAGTTCAGCTATCTAATGCTTCAGAACAACAACAATTTACTATTCCACACCTGCCACTGTTTATCAAAGTAAAAGATCTCTATTTCACTAATAAATTCCCTACTTGGACAGGCGTTGGTGTAACTGCTTTATCTACACCAGGACTAATTGTAGAGATTAAGTGTACAGCAATCCTGGAAAATTAGAGGCTGAACTATTCTGAATTGTTCAGAAAGTCGATTACTTCCTTCGATACTTCTTCAGGAATCTGATTCATCATGCAAATTGTTCCTTTTTCAAATTCAACTACTTTGCCATGAGGAATTGCTTGAGAAAGGAAAAAGCGATCATTAACTTTCGCTAAACTCTGTCTTTCAAATTCCTTCATATCATCAATTCCCCAGACAATAAGCGTTGGACACTTGATAGAACGAAATCTTTCTGGTGCATCTAGACAGTAATTGGCTACAGCCCAAACTGCGTACAAAGGATAACCAAAACATTTTAAATCGTCCAAAACCCAACGGTGATTTAATTCAGCAGAACCTACATATCTAGAACGGGCTAACCATCTTTCCATGAGGTGAGAGCCATCTTCTTTAATTTTAAAACCTTCCTCAAATCTTCTGAATAGCTCTGCTTGTCCTCCTTCGCCGAAACCCGCTACGTTACCCAAGATGAGTTTTTCAATGCGATCGGGATAGGCAACGGCTACCTCTCCCGCCACAAAAGCACCTGTATGATTTCCGAAAATGCTTATCTTTTTTATGCCTAATTCGTCCAAAAGTGCGATCACCGTTTTTGCGTAGTCGGTAACCGTGTACATTTTGGGTGGCTTGTCAGAGTCACCAAAACCCATCAAATCCATTGCTATTACTCGTCTGTTCTTAGCAAAGAGGGGCATCAACTCACGATATTCATCACTACTGCGGGGGTTCATGTGCAGCAAAAGCAGAGGTTCGCCTTCTCCACCCATGCGATAAAGAATCTGTCCATCTTCTGTATCTAAAAAAGCTCGCTTGATCTGTTTTTCCATTTATTATTTATCGTTGAATATCTAGTATTTGCCTAAATTAATGCCACTGATTTAGTAGGTAATTGCGTTCGCGGCGGCAACTTTAAAATATCCCGCGCCTGGGTAGGTGTCGCCACTTCGCGATCGAGCGTATGTGCCATCTTGGCAACCATTGCTACCAATTCACCGTGGTGTGGCTTCCCGAAGCGAGCATAATGATAATCTCCCAGCCCAATTCCCACATGTCCACCAAGTGTGATCGCCCAGGATGCTACCTGCATCACGTCCCCATTCCAGCAGAGAACAAGCCATTGGTTGTTTGCAGGAACCTCAGTTATGAAAGCCTGTAATCCAGAGATAGTTGGTGCAGCTCCCGCTGGCATAACTTCCCCAGTGAAAACAAACTCCCAAAGCGTATCCAGTGGCAGGAGTCCCATTTCTTGGAAGCAACGCGCTGTTCGTATCTGACCTGCATCCCAACAGACTGAACTTACGTAGACATTGTGCTTCTTAAATACTTCAAGCACGGCCATTAGATTCTCACGGGTATTAACGTAAACTTGGTCGTAAGTAATGAACTGTTTTGCTTGTGGATCCCAGAAGTCCCGTTAAGAGAGCCGAAATCTACAGGTGCCATATCAACCCGCAATACTGGATCATCGTTCACTGCCAAGATATGCCGAACACGATCCTCTATCTGGTTTTGTGTGATATAGCCAAGGGTTGGATGGAGCAGAAGATCTGTCCGTTCGCGAATTCCCTGTATGACTTCGAGATAGAGTTCAACATCATTGCATGGCTTACCATTCTTGGGATCTCGCCCATGCCAATGAAAGATCGATGCTCCCGCTTCCCAGGCCCGCACCGCTTCTTGGATGATCTCCTTTGGGCTATACGGAAGTGCGGGATTGTCTCCTCGATAGGTTATCTCGTTGCAGCGGCACTCGATGATAAGTGGTAGTTGGTCATTCATTAAGTTTCTCCTAAGTAGTTAGGCAAATTTATTCGTATATTTGGTAGTCATGGATAGGTGCTACTTTCATCTCCGGTTTAAATAAAGTCCACTTGGAACACCGAGTATCTGCCCTCGATCATAAATTCTCCTCCCCCGCAAAAAGGTTGTTTTGACTCGGCCTGTTAACTCCGTTCCTTCAAACGGTGTATAGCCTTGCTGTGACTCTGACTCCGATGCATGAACAACAAAGCTTTCATTGGGATCTAGTAGTACCAAATCGGCGTCGTAACCAATTGCAATATCTCCTTTGGAATTTAATCCAAACCGTTGAGCAGGATTCCAACTTAATAACTCGGCCATGTGATTGTAGGACATACCCCGCTTATTCCCTTCACTAAACACACCGGAGAGCAGATATTCTGTACCACCAAAGCCAGATTTAGCCAGCCAAATATTATTAGGTTCTTTTAGACTAGCTTTCTTCTCAGCCGAACAACAGGCATGATCGCTGACAATCCAATCAACTTGGTGATCGAGTACGGCCTGCCAAAGGTATTCAACATCGGCGCGGGGACGGATAGGAGGGTTAACCTTTGCCCATTTACCAGTAGGGGTCTCTACATCTAACAGAAGATGTCCAACCGTTACTTCTCGTCGGAAATTGATATGAGGAAAGATGGTTTGCATCATTAAAGCAGCTTCTACTGCTTTGCGAGAACTGAGGTGTAATAAATTGATATTGAGACAATTGGTTTCGTGTGCCAAGTAGGAAGCAATACAGATGGCTAAGCCTTCAGAATGGGGCGGACGGGCAGCACTATAAGCTTTTAAACCTGTTAGGGTGGAGTCTTGCTGGACAATTTTCGTGTAGGCGTTGAGGATTTCTGCTACTTCGCAATGGAGACTGAGACTAATACGAGCGCTTGATTCTGGATGCAATTCTCTGAGCCTACTTAGACCGCGCATAATGAATTCAAAGTGAGCAAAGTCGTACCTCTCTTCTTTGTTAATCATCAAAAAGAGGTTTTGTTGATCAGACAATCCATGTAAACCATAGCCGCCGTAAAACATAAAGATTTTGAATGATCCAATTCCATACTCCTCAAATAGCATGTGCATCTCATCGATATGCGTCGTGCTAATCGGGGCAATATGATAACCGTAGTCTACAAAAAAGTTCCCTTGAGATAGTGCCAATACTTCTGGGAAAAAATTTTTGTAGGAACCGCCCTTGTTGAGATAATACTGTCCTGTACGGATGTAATTCAGGCTGGTAGTCACTCCTCCCATTGCGGCAGCCTTGCTTTCAGTCAGAGCATCTCGATCGAGCGGTTGATAGATACCGATGTGCATATGGGCATCCACAACCCCAGGAAAACCCAGCAGGTTTTGGGCATCGAATACTTCTTTACCTTGGTCTGGGCTTATATTAGGAATAATCCGGGCAAATTTTCCATCCTTAATCCCTACATCAAGAAGTTCGACAGCCTCCTGATGGGGACGCACTATCCGCACATTTTTGATAATTAGATCTAATCCGGGAGACTCAGACACCATAGACCTCGCGCTAAAATGAGTACAGACGCCAAAGTTCTAATGCTCAAATAATGATATCAGTACCGATACCTTCGCCAATTTTCTGAAAGGCTAGTAATGGATAAATATCTATAAAGTCAATATAAAATAGATTGTTTGTAAGTGCGAAAAAATTAATTGAAAAGTGATCGCTTTTTATAGACAAGTAATTAAAAATTTTCAAGGAACGTCTTTTCATTTTAATTATTTACAGATGGATGTGGCTAGATTAAAAAATGTGGTAAAAGCAACTAAATTTGAGATGTTAGTTAGCAAATTAGGGCTTTTGCCGCTTACAATTCAGTGCTGAAAATGCGATGATATACTTATTACATGAATGCTAGAGTGCAAAGTGCGGTTGAATATATAGTTATTCTGCAAGCTATAGGTGGGGACGTGGTTGGAAGCTTGCCTGTGGGTTCTGATCGCCAGTAGCTGCAAGCCCTTGCTTAAAACACACCTGAGAGCTATCTATAAATTGCGTACTTGCAGAGATTTTCGGGTTTAATTATCGGTGTTCAGCTTTGTTGGCTCTGCATCATGCAGTCCTGCAATAACCAGCCATAGCCACATCCGACATTTGAATAAACGCAAGGGCAAGAGTTCTTTTGGGAAGGTTTGCTGACCGTGCCCTTGCCAATGTCCTAAATTAGCAAGTTGCTGTTTGGCACAGGGAGGACAAAGATCCCCCTGTTTGCCTTTGTCAGGGCTGTAGTTGGGGTCGGTTTCGTCGAGAGAGATAGGGTCAGGCAACCGTCTATTTTGAGAGTACGGTTTTACATCTTGAATCAAGTTTTTACGTTTGGCGGCAATCAGTATGCCTAATGTATGAATTACAAAGATGGTTACCAGTTAAGAGATGGTAAAGTTCCCCTCATGATTAGGGGAACTTGTCATGGATACAAAGGTAAAAATGCGCCTTGGCTGGGTCCAGCACTACGAGAAAACAGGCAATG
>JBAUTA010000718.1:0-2243 GCA_049581985.1 Kovacikia sp. | reverse complement strand
GGAAAATTCAGGCTCAAATTATTGCCTGCAAGGTTCAACGTAACGATTCCTGGGGCAGCCAATCCACCCAAGCCCACGTGTCCACCGGAGGCCCGTACGATGCCACCATCCAGTCGAACATCGCCGCCTACCAGTAATAAGCTCCGACCATCAGGAACCTGCAACCCATTGATGTTGAAACCCAGGACGGATTGAGTTGCCTGAGACTGATTAACAATTCCTTGAACGCCGATCGCGTTAAACAGAAGTGCCGATGGCTTAACATCCAGCAACTGGCTCCTAGCCGGATCAGAGGCACTAAAGATCCCATTGTTTCCCAGCAAAACGGCATTGGCAGTTGTCGCCACAAAGGAGCCGCCTGAACCGCCTGGGGCCAGTCCTGCGTTTCCCATATCCAGGCTGGCATAGCGACCAAAGATAATGCCTTTGGGATTGATTAGAAATAAATTGGGAATCGAGTTGCCGTAGGTCCCAATAGTTCCTTGAATATCCGAACGACTATTCCCTGTCACCCGTGCCAGGATATTTTGAATTCCAGCATCGGGGCTGAAGAAATAAACCCCCTTGCCCTCAGCCACATTAAATCGCAGGAAGCTATGGAAAAGATTGATGCCACGCCGTGCACCTCCTTCAACGATGTCAATTGATGAAGCAGGAAGGGGACGAATCCTGGAGCTTTCGGCGTTAAGTGTGGTGTCTACCTCAATTGGATTCAGGGGAGTTTGGGCAATTGTGCAATCAGCCGTAGAGAGCATCCCCAGGCAGCCAAGTAGCCCAAGTACGCCCAATCGCCAGCGGCGATCGCGCCATTGCTGACTCCTCACAGGTTTGCCCCCCTAATCTGCTCGGCAACAAAATTGGAATTAATCTAGCATTGGGGTTTTGTCCTGCCAAGTCAAATCTTACAGATGGGGCAAAACTTAACTTTGGACTGAAAGAAAGTTTGAGTCCATTTTAATGGACTTGGGCTATGAGCCAGGAACTTGAGCTCTTGGCGGATATAGCAACAGGCGCAAGATCCCAGCTATCCTAATGGTTACTGAGAACTGCCGCAGCACCAACCGCAAGTCCAAAGCTGAGTCCCTTGCCGATTCGTTTTGCAACGGTGTCAAACACAGGGGGTTGCTTTTCATACAACTCATTTAATAACTCAAAACTTTGGTGCATAATCTGACCGATAACTTGATGCGCCTGCTCGTTTAATAACGTGTCCAGGCTCATGAAATCCAGATTGTCCACAACCGCAGCCAGAAACCACTTTGACTTACCCGTATCAAAGTCTTCTAGTTTGAGCAGGGCACCCTCATGGTAACGATCGTAAATGCCATTCGTTAACCGATGAGCTAAGTTGGGACAGGTTTCAAAAATGGCTTTGCAGGACTTTTCATCATTCAGATTTGCCGGATCCTGGTCAAACACAGAATCCCAGCACGTTACCACAAAAGCAGAATCGCGATCGCGGGGAACGAGATAGAGAACCATCAGGTAACTCTCACTGGGAATCTCAAGCTCAACATAGTGCTGGGTTGTTCGATACTTGACCCGATCCGGTTGCCCATGGTTGTTCGATTTGGAATCAATGAAAAATCTCATAGAGGTGTTCTCCTGATGCAAAAGGGAATCGGTGGTATGGTCCTACTGTTACAAACACTAAACTTTGCAACATGGGGGTTTGGGGACTTCGTCCCTAGAAGGACTTCCACCCCTTCACCCCTTTCAAAACTTTCGTTTGGGTCTACTACCGCAGGCGGCGGTAACCAAACTGGCGATCGCGCCAGGTGTCAGGCAACGTTGAGGATCATTACCCTCGCGGTGTTTTTGTGAGCGTAGACAAATTCGCCATAGTTTGCGATCGTATCCAGTCCAGCGAGATTCAAAATCGCCTCAGTGATCAGCCAGAATGCGATACTGGAGAGTACTTTTCTAGATAGATGTGGCATTTCTCCTAACCTCCACCAATCCCTGGTTGACAAGTCGCCTTCGGTGAATTTCTGGCTTGACCTGCTTAATCCGGTTTGTCTATAGAGTAGAGAAGCCGATCGGAGAATGCATCGACTATTTGCGTCAAGTGCATGACCGCATTTGGACCAATCGATGGCGCGATCATGTCACCCTTGTTGCCGAAAAGTGTAGGGAGTAGGGGGTAGGGGTTACTCAGGGCATTCCCGGCTGATCACGAGTTGCCCGCTGGGAAGACGGTAGACCCCCTGGGGTTCGGTGATCGGGTCACCCAGTTTCCAGCC
>JBAUTA010000717.1:0-1582 GCA_049581985.1 Kovacikia sp. | reverse complement strand
GTACAAGCAGAAATCTTCAAAAAAGTTACGGTAAGGCAAGCGGAAATGAAACACTGGGCATATTATGCGCCCATGAATTATTTGCATAAATATCATTTAATTGAGGCAGAGAAAGCGCGAGTTTTAGGTCAGTTGCTTGAGGCAGAGGATCTCTATGAACAAGCGATTCAAGGGGCTAGAGAAAACAGATACATCCAAGAAGAAGCATTAGCCTATGAATTAGCTGCCAAGCATTACTTAGCTCGTGGTCGAGAAAAGATTGCCCAACTCTACATGAAAGAAGCTCATTGCTGCTATGAGCGGTGGGGTGCAAGGGCAAAAGTCAAGGATTTAGAAACGCTCTATCCACAGTTCTTTTCTCAGTCGTCGGGTGTGGACGCTCCTTCAATCCGCACCACGGCTGGAACCACCTCTAATGCCTCGCAGGTTGCCTTCGATTTAGCAACAGTGATGAAAGCAGCTCAAGCAATTTCAAGTGAGATTGAACTGGAGCAGTTGCTCAGTTCGTTAATGCAGATCCTCATCGAGAATGCTGGGGCGCAAACCGGATGTTTGCTTTTAGAGAATACAGGTGAATGGAGAATCGATGCTGCTTGTGAACTGGTTGAAGGCGAACGGGGCTGCACGACCCAAGTGCTGCAATCGACTCCAATCGCGAATCGCTTACCTGAGTCAATCATTCAATATGTGATCCGAACTCATGAATCGGTCATCCTCAATGATGCCGCTCGTGAAGGTCATTTCATCCATGATCCCTATATTCAGCACCACCAAACTCAATCACTGCTCTGCTTGCCGCTGCTGAATCAAAATAAGCTTGTCGGGGTGCTATACCTGGAGAACCCATTAGCCACTGGAGTATTCACATCGGAGAGAGCACAACTTCTCAGTCTACTCTCTACACAGGCTGCCATTGCTATTGAAAACGCCAAACTTTACTCAAAACTGCGCGCTAGCGAAAGTCAAATGGCTCAATTTTTAGAAGCGGTTCCGGTGGGAATTGCCATCCTTGATGCGACGGGTCGCCTTTACTATGTCAATCAGCGGGGAATTGAACTATTAGGCAAAGGCATTGATCCCGCCGCGACACCGGAGCAACTTTCAGAGGTCTATCAACTTTATGTGACTGGAACAGATCAAATCTATCCATCAGAGAGACTGCCAATTATCCGGGCGTTGAGTGGCGAACGCACCAGGATTGATGATGCAGACATTCACCAAAATAACGCAATTATTCCCGCTGAAGCGTGGGGCACTCCAGTCTTTGACGAACAGGGCAATGTGGTTTACGCGATCGCTGCCTTTCAAGACATCACAGAGCGGAAACAAGCAGAACACCTCTTAGCAAATTACAACCGCACTTTGGAACGGGAGGTTGCGGAACGAACTGCAGCCTTACAGCAAAGCGAAGCAGAACTGCGCGCTCGTGAACAGGAATTGCGGCTCATTACAGACGCTCTCCCGGTTGGTATTGGTTACATTGATGCCGAGCAACGCCACCGCTTTGTCAACCGCACCTATGAGATTTGGCGCAACTGTAGCCGAGATGAAATTTTAGGCAAGTCGATTCGTGAACTGGTAG
>JBAUTA010000716.1:0-2130 GCA_049581985.1 Kovacikia sp. | reverse complement strand
TTGCAAAATTTATGATTTGCAACACTAGTCGTCCGTCAGGATCGATTTGAGGGGGAACTCAAATCTGAAAACCCATATTTAGGAGGTTTTGCAGGGCTTTCAACCCTGCAAAACCGTCTTGACAGACCACCAGGTGTAATTAAACTTAAAGAGAACTTCAGAGGTTAAGGGGCCAGAGCCGAACGGTGGCCTTTTGCCTGTGAGCAATGTCCCCATTCCCTTATGATTGCCTGCCTGTACCCTATATCCTGTGCCGTATGCCTGATTGGTTAACGCCCAGCCATTTTGTAATGTTTGGGTTGCTTGTGTGTTTTGCGATCGCCCACAGTGGTTTAGCCGCGTTGCGCCCCTGGGGCGAAAAGCGAGTGGGGCCACGGCTTTATCGGGTTCTGTTTGCCCTGGTGAGTCTTCCCTTGGCGACGGTATTAATCATTTATTTTTTCAATCACAGATACGATGGACTCCAGCTTTGGCAGCTCCAGGGAATACCTGGAATCCAAACCGTTGTTTGGGTAATGTCTGCCATTTCTTTCTTATTTCTTTACCCTGCAACGTTTAATCTCCTGGAGATCGCAGCGATTCAGAAGCCCCAGGTTCATCTCTATGAAACCGGAATCATTCGAATCAGTCGCCATCCCCAGATGGTGGGGCAGATTATTTGGTGCATCGCCCACACCCTCTGGTTAGGTACCTCATTCATGGTGTTAACCTCGATCGGATTGGTGCTCCATCACTTATTTGGAGTATGGCACGGCGATCGCCGTCTTCTCGAGCGATATAATGAAGCGTTTCAAGGGGTGAAAGCTCGTACATCAATTTTTCCTTTCCTGGCAATTTTTCAGGGCCGTCAAACCTTGAAACCGAGCGAATTTCTTCGCCCATCCTATCTGGGGGTTTTAGGATTTATTTTTCTAATCTGGTGGGTCCACCCCCTTTTGATAGGTGCAACTGGACGCATACCCTGGTAGGATTGATCCCTAAAGAGATATTTAAAAACCCAAAAAAATAGAAGGATTGTTCACTCTCAATGGCTGAACAGAAATTTGAGCAAGAGGTTTTAGGAGCTTCTACTCCTGTCCTAGTCCATTTTGGAGCACCTTGGTGTGGTCCCTGTCGCATGGTTGAACCCTTACTGTCCCGGTTTCAAAGTGAGTGGGGAAAGCGGTTTAAGCTAGTTGGCATTAATGCCGATGAAAATCTCAAGTTATCCAGCCATTATCGAATTACTACCTTGCCCACGATTCTCCTGTTTGAAAAAGGCAGGGTCATCCATCGTTTGGAAGGTCTATACAAGCGAGATGAGCTTTGGCAAGAGCTTCAAAAGGTTCTCGTCAGCTCTTCCCCATCTACTGTTCCTGCCGAAGTTAGACAGCAGGTAGAAACGCTGCGGTGATTTTTCTGTGCCGATCTTCAGGGGCTTGCTTTCCTCGGAATGGGAATAGGGTTTCTGTGGCTATGGCAGAGCCTAGGCTGCTTCCCTGTTCCCTATTCCCTGATCCTTGCCCGAAGGTTTAACCTTAAGGGCTTTTTTTAAGTATTCCTGATAACCCAATACTGACCCAAATCGTGACCCAAAGTTGAGGCTGCTCAGCAGGTGCGATCGTGGCTACACTCCTCATCATGCCATCAACTGCTTAGCTGGGGTGCCATCGTGCGACTAAGATCTTCTGAAGACAGGCCCTTACTTAGCAAATCTTAGGTAAAGGAAGGGGGTGGGCGATCGGCAAATTTGCACCGGATCGCAATAATGTCTCTGGGATGTTTGTCGAAATTCTGGGCATGCTACAACCATTCAACGGATGGTGCAAAGCCCCTACCTGAAGAGAGAGTTACTTCTCCCGCAACTCCTTTAACCTTCATTTAGGCTTTATTTGGGTTGTCCTAATGGCTTGGGGCGGTATTAATTATTTTGGGTTGGATTGAAGTAGATAAAAGGATTCAAGATAGTTTGGGGGCGAAGGGGGTTTTACCCCCTTCCTGGGAGGTTATAGGCCCACGCTTACTTTTTCCCAGTTAATCAGGGCTACCTGCTTTTCAAACGCAGAAGTTGGAAATGATGTGTTCGCTCTTGACAGTTTACGGCAGTGTATGTGTCACAATGTAAACGGTTTTCCCAACCAAGTGAAGAAC
>JBAUTA010000715.1:0-4319 GCA_049581985.1 Kovacikia sp. | reverse complement strand
AGCAACCAAAGGCCAGCACTTCGCATTGAGTTTGACACGCTTAAACCTTACTTAACTTAGCCGCAACTGTTTCCTAGTGTTCCCAATAGGGAGTTAAATCCAGCGGACCAGTCGCCCACTCTGTGGGTTTGATCCCATATCAGACCAGCGGCGCATTTGCACTAAAATCCAGGGTTAGCTTGAAAAACCTAAGAAGGAAGCCCTGTGCTTAAAGTAACACGAACAAACCAAACATCCTCAACGCATATTTTTTTTGAAGCTTAATAAAAGCTTCTGACAATTACTCGGATTCGAAGTAAATTCTTGCCCTGTTAGGGAAGAATTCAAGAATTCACTATACCCAGGGTTGGAACGAACATCGGACGAATTTAAATCTCTAAAACCCATTGACCAATCCGAAAATTGTCTTTCCTTAAGGTTCCCACTCAGAAGAACCAGTACCCCCCATGCCTCCCATCACTTTTTATCTTTTCAAAAAGCATTTGAACGGATTCCTTGTCACCTTCCAAAACCTGCATAAAGTTACCATCCTTATACAGAAGCATCCCAGTAATGCCCAATTTTGAATTATTGTTGCGGCTTCTGGTTAATAATTCAACTAATTCAGTCTGCGAAAATTTCTGAGTTGCAGAACTAACATAAATCATAAAGTACATTTTGTTTCGAGGTTCTTCCTGGGTAGCGCTAGAAAGGACAAGGTGATAAGAGGAAGGGGGAAAGGGAGAGGGAAAGGGAGAGGGAGAAGGGGGGGAAGTCCATAATTACAACCTCCGATCATCGCCCTGGGATGCTCTATCCGTTTTCCGATGGGACTACCAGCATTTGATAGATTGCCCAAATCGCCGTTGCCCGTAAATAGTGGCAGGCGCGGAAGGTTCCATTTGCCGTAATCGCTTCGGGGGTGCGGAACTGAAGCCCATTTTCATAGATTTGGCGCACAACCGCTGCCGTTATTTGCATTGCTTCATCCTTCATATCCAATTGAACCAGGAAGGCGGCTAATCCAAAGTTGATGCCTGTCCAGACCTCCAGGGGATGGGTGGCATTGGGATTTTCGGGAGAACCGTCGGGTTTAACGCCGTTGGCTGCGCCAATGGGGGAGTGGGAATTGCAGATTGCAGATTGGGGGGGTTCTGGGTTCCCGTGTTCCCGTGTCTTCGTGCTTTCCTCCGATTCTGGCTCTCGGCCTCCGCCCTCTGCTTCCTCTGCTGCTCTGGCTTCCTGAACAGATGTAAAATTCTGGGCTTTAAGGGCACCCGATGCTAAATATCCATTGAATTTGACAAAGCAGGTATCGTAAACCGTTTTCAAAGCAATTTCAGCACACTCTGAAGGGACAACGTCCGGCAATCCCAGCAGTCGAGCGTAGAACTGTCCGCAGAGTTGGTCTGCCATCACGACATCAGAGCCGCTGCCGCTATCAATGCGATAGTACTGACCGTTCCAGAGCTTCTGCTGATAAACATCGCGGGCTTGGGAGAGCCAGGACTGGAAAATTGATGTTTGATGGGAGATTGAAGATTTTAGATCATCCTCCCATCCCCCATCCCCCCTCTCCCCTCTCCCCTCCTCTATGCTCCCATCCTCTAAAATTTGCCCGATCGCGATCGCTGCCTCCAATGCTGCGATCCACAACCCACCACAGTAGGCGCTCACCCCCTGCAATCTCCAGTCATCGAAGGTTTGGTCAGGAGCACCGGAGTTTTCCGGGATGCCGTCGTGGTCGTGGTCGAAGGTTTTTAAGTAGGTGAGGGTTTGCCCAATGGCCTCCCAGCATTCAGCTAGAAATCTCCTATCGGTTGCCCCTGTGAGCAGGTAATCCCGGTAGACCTGGAGGACGAAATCGCAGGGCAGGTCTTTCCAGAGGTTGCAGTCTTGATAGCTGGTGTAGTTGGTCTTTTCCCAAACGTGTTCGTTGGGTGCGCCCAGATCATGGGGGGTGGCTCCCGCTGCTTTGCGGACTGCTGTTGGGCTTTCTGCCCCAAGGGTGTAGTAGTAGCCAATGATGCGGGTGCGATCGTCCTTTGCCGGAATTGCCCGTGCGAACGATCGCAGCACTGTTTTTTCCAATTTAGGAAACAGCATTAGTAGGGCGAAGGAGCCATACAACCGCACGTCCAGGCTTTCGTACCAGCGGTAGTCAATGCACTCCAAAACTGCAAATTGACCGATCGGATCGCGTTCATCAGCAGCGCTCCAGAGGGTGCCACCATCGGTCAGGTTGTATAGCTCATTGAACAGCGCCATCTTGAACCAATCGGGCAGATCTTGCCGCTCCAGAATTGGTTGCTGCCAGGTTTCGATTTTTTCCTGCCAGGTGCGGAAGTGCTTCAGGGCAGTGCGGGCAATGCTCCAGGCATTCTGTCCGTGCCGCCCAAAAAAATCGGTGTAACGCCGGAAATATTCCACGCCCTTAGCAAACTCCGTCACGGGAAAATCCCAGGTCAGGATGAAGGGAATCTGGCGGGTTTGCCCAGGTTTGAGGGTAAAACGAACGGCGATCGCTCCGCCAAGTTGCTCTCCCTCGATCGCCGGAGTTTCATCATCGATATCGGGCAAAGACCCATCCGCAGCAAAACTTTGCCAGACATCAGACCCCTCTCCCGAAGGATTCCAGCGCGTGTGATAAAAGACGTCGCAGAGATTGGGATTGAGCAAGGTGGCGATCGACCATTGCCCCTTCCCCTCAGTAGGCGCAGGAGGGGGGCAGGGCGAATTCTCTCCTGGCTCCTGACTCCTGGCTTGCGGCTCCTTTCCCATCACAATTCCGATCCGCTGCTCATCCCCACTCAGCCGATTAAAGTTTCCCGCACTTTCGCCCAAACGCGGTTGATACTCATACACCGGGCTACCATCGTCGCGGATTTTCACCTCGGAGGATGTCAGCGCATTAGTGAACCAACCAACCATATTTTGCCAGGTCAGCATAATGCTAAGGGTCATCGGCTTGTCGGTGGGATTATGGGCAGTCCACTCAAACACCACCACCGGATAGCTTGTTTCCTGATAGTTGTCGGGAATAATCGGCGAAAACTGTTCACAGGTCAGTGTTGCCTGAAACACGTTTTCATAAACAAACCAACTGCGGGGATAGAGGGCGTGGTAGGTTCCGGTGGAAGGGGGAGCGGGAGCGGGGGAGGGAGAGGAGGGAGAGGAAATATCTTCCTTCCCTTCCCTATCTTGACTGGATGGATACCAACTCCAGGTTCCCAGGCTGCCATCCTGCGGTGGGTCCGTACACAGTGCATAGGACTGGGTTTGTTCGCCAAGCTGTTCGAAGATGCTGAACTGGCAGGCGGGAATGGATTTGAAGGTATGTTCGCCGCCGTCAATATGCCAGAGGTTAAAATCGCCCCGGTGCGATCGCCCGATGCATCCAGCACCAAATCCGCCGAGGGGCATGCCATGCCAGGGACCATCGTCTAAGTTGCTGGCGTAACGGACGGTGTAGGGCTTTTCCCACCCCAGTCCAATGGGGCGGCTCCAGGTGCAGGCGGGAATGGGAGGGGAGGATTTCTGATTTTGCATTCCCTGATTTTAGGGCGTTAGGGAAGCCTGCGATCGCCCAAATACGTCTAAAGTTGCATTTTGCTTTAACTCAAGTTTGCAAAAATGGTAGGGCGATCGATTCAGGAGGCAGCCATCATGGACTCATACACCCCAGTCAGTTGTGACTTTTCTGACGAGTTAGAATCGCGGGCAACCTTGCGTCAGGAATGCCGCATTGTCTATCGCAACGATGCAGATGAGAAGGTAGAAGCCCAGGGTTTAATTGTCGATATTTATGCAGCAAACAAGGCCGATTATCTGAAGATGAAGGATGGCACTGAAATCCGCCTTGATCGGATCGTATCGATTGACGATCGGCCAACTTCTGCTTACACGGCGGAATGACTGGCGGAATGACTATGCAGATCAGCCTTATTGGTTATAAGAAGGGTCTTGGGGCTATGCGCCCCCCGGCAGGGGGGGCTTCACCTCCACTGAAATTTTCCTGATCCCAATCGGATGACGATATATGATCAGGATCCACAATAGAACGCTTCCGCCCAGCGAACCAGGGAAGCCTTAAGAACGGGTAATTAGGGTTGTTGGCCCAGGTGGGGTTCCTACCGACAAAGCAGCTTTAGCGGAAATTTTGTACTTTACTTAATTGGATCAATTGGCTCAATCGAACACGCGGCGGCTTTAGCTATTTCAAGATACCGATGCAGGTATTCGGTGATGATGCCATGCAACAACAATCTCCGGGCTGCTCCAAAAGGGCTTTCCGGGGCTAAGGGATGGCGGTTGGTAATGACATGGTTCCAGTTGTAATT